>JAJAYR010000076.1 GCA_026786155.1 Pyrinomonadaceae bacterium | reverse complement strand
GGAAAACACCAATCAGAGTCTGGACAATATCGAATCTCAACTTACTTTCCAACATCCAAAACCCAAAATCCAAAATCTAGAATCGAATCATTCAACTCAGGAAAAGTTTCTTAATCTCGAAGAACTCGCCTACGAAATTACCGGCGGCTTTAAAGATGAAAAGGCTTGCCCGTATGAACCGACGGGCAAGCCTTGCGACCATTGCGCGATGTGTAATTCGCGCGGATTTTAGTTTATTTGTTGGTATTTTTCCGCAAAGCGTCCGGGCTGCCGACATCAGGAACTTGTTTGGCTGATTCGTCGGCTTTGAAATACGGTTCTTCCTTGAAACCGAGTAAACCGGCAGTCAAAACTGCGGGAAAAGAATTACGTGTCGTGTTGTAATCAGTTTGGGCTTTATTGTAATCAATTCGCGCCGTGTTGATGCGGTTTTCCGTTCCCGAAAGTTCATCCTGAACCTTCATAAAAGCGTCGCTTGAACGAAGTTGCGGGTAACTTTCCTGCAAACTCAAAAGCCTTCCGATTGTTCCGCCGAAACTATTGTTAGCTTCCAAAACAGCTTGTTTTTGTTCGGGGTTTTTGTCGCCATCCGTGCCTTGCGGCGCGGCTTGCTGGGCGTTCAACAGTTTAGAGCGCGCATCGGCGATTTGTCCGAAAACTTCCTGTTCCTGCACACCGACCATCTGCGCCGTTTTAACCAAATTCGGAATCAAATCGGCGCGTCGCTGCATCGTGCTTTCGACATTTGCCCACTGACCTTTAACAGTTTGCTGTTTCGCCGTTAAATCATTATAGCTACAGCCGCTTAATCCGAAAACGGCAAATAACGCGATGGCTAATAAAATTGTTTTTTTCATCATTTTTTTACTCCTCATAAAAAGTTAATTGTTAATTGTTCCCTTTGTTAATGGCAATCGTTTTCAGGCAATCAACCATTAACCATTTACGATTTCTCCAACTTATCAACGGCTTCGGCGACGTTTTCAATCTCGCGCAGATAATCCGCAAAAAGCTGATTCGCCGACGTTTCATCAAATTTATTAGATGAAGTATTTTCCCAAATATCGAGAATTTTCTCAAACGGTTTGCCGTCTATTTTCAAATGCGATACGGTTGCCGCGATGATTTCGCGCTTGGCGGCGGGCGGCTCAAATCCGTGAAGCAGAAGCACGGCGCGAAACAAAGCGATGAAACTCGCCAAACTGTTCGTCATCAAACTCTGCAAACCTTCAACCGAAGCCGACGCGCCGATGTAACGGCGGCGCAGACGAATCAATTTGCTCCGCAATTCATATTCGGTTTGATGGCGCAGATATTCGTCGGAAATTTCCAAATTTGCCAGAACATCCGCGCCGTATAAAATCTTACGGGCGCGTTCCATCTGGTGAAATTCCACCGGAAAAACGTCCGCCGCATCTTTTAGTTCGGCAACCGTAAAATAAACCGGAACGGAATGCCCCATCCGATTCCACTCGCGCATCGGTGCCTGCGCCGCCCGCAAATCGCGCGGCGTTATTTCGTGCAGCGCAATCAGCAAATTATAATCCGACTGCTCGCGCACAAAATCGCCGCTCACCGCCGAACCGTATAAAATCACGGAAGCCAGATTTTTCCCGTGCGCTGCCCGCAAATCATCAATAAATGCGTCAAACTGCTGTTTCATAAGTTTGTTCTTAGTCCTTATGTCCTTTGTCCTTTGTCAGTTGAGTAAAGTCAACGCTCCATTTTAATTTAACTAACAAAGGACGAAGGACACAGGACAAAGGATTAGTGACCAATCACCAATCGCCGCCGCCGCCGCCGCCGCCGAAATCGCCGCCGCCGCCGAAGCCGCCCCAGCCGCTGTCGCCGCCGGACGAACCGCTCGACGACGACGAACCTCCGCCCGAACCGCTCGCCAAAATCGAACCGATAACCCACGGCAACGCCGAAGCCGCGCCGCCGCCGCCCCAATCGTCGTCATCTTTGCCGCCCCGTTTTTTCGACGAGCGACTGAGCAGCGGCAAAATAATAAAAATTAAAACGATCAAACAAATACCGATACCGCAAACCGAAAGCGAACTTTTTTTTTGTGCCGGTTGCTGCTCGGTCGTTTCCGCCGTCGGTGCGCCGGTTTGTTTCGATTGAATCGTGCGAATGTATGCGTCAATCGTATCCGAAACGCCTTTGCCGTAATTCTGCTGACGAAACGCCGGAACGAGATTTTGCCGCTGCAATTGTCCGACTACACCGTCAGGCAGTTCGTCTTCCAAATCGCGGCTGACCTGCGTGTAGTATTTGCGGTCGTTGACGGCAATTAACAGCAACGCGCTCGGATTGTCCTGTTCTCTCGAGCCGATTTTCCAGCCGCGCGAAACCGCCAGCGAATAATCGAAAATATCGCGGTCGCCGGTCGTCGGCACAATCGCCACCGCCAATTCGACTTTCGGATTGGAAGCATCACGAAAAGCGATGATTTTTTGTTCAAGAGCCTGTTTGGTGTTGGCATCGAGAACGCCCGCGTAATCCATCACGGGCGAAGTCGGCGCGGGCAATGGCGAATCGTTAATTGAAAACGGCGTGGCGGTTTGGGAAAAAGCCGATAAATTCGTCAGGAGCAAAATCCAGACAAACAAAAGAGACGGAAGAATTATTGCGGGAAATCTATTTTTCATCTTCGTTATAAATCGTTTTGCCCAATCATAACACATTTACGCCGAATCGTTTTGCAAAGTTCAGTTTTCCAAAATTCCGCGCAAAACGTAATGAAAAACAAAAAACAGCGCGACACCGGCGAACACCGCCATTGAAACCAGCGGGCGTTTGCCGCCGTGATGATTGACTTCGGGAATCAAATCGCTCGCCGCGACGTAAATCGTTACGCCGCAGGCTATCGGAAGCGCGTAGGCGACGGAAAATCCGACTCGCGTGCCGATGAAATAGAAAAGCAGAACACCCAATAAAGTCGTTGCGCCGACTAAAGACGTGGCGATTAAAACTTCCCTGCGCCCTTTCCCGGCGGCGAGAATCATCGAAGCAATCGTGAAGCCTTCGGGAAATTTGTGCAGAAAAACGGCGATGAAAACTAAAATTCCGACTTTATAATCAACCTGCGCGGCGGCGGCGATGGAAACGCCGTCGAAAAATGTGTGAATCAGAAGCCCGCCGATTGCCGTGTAAGCCGATGAAGTCGAAATCAGATGGTCGCTGTGAAGTTCTTCGCCCAGATGAAAATGCGGCGCAATCGTATGCTCGAAAAACTGCGTTAAAAGATAACCGGCGAGCAGCAAAATCATCGGAACGAGGAGCGATTCGGCAGTCGGCGACGTTGCCTCTTTCAGCCAGATTTCGATAATCTCCGGCAGAATGTCAATGAAACTGACGGCGAGCATAAATCCCGCTCCCAACGCCAGAATATATTTGAGCAGGTTTTTATACGTTTTATGAACGCCGATCGGGAACAAAATCAGCCCGCCGAAGACGTTTGCCAAAGCCGCGATACAGCCGAAAATCAAAAGTTGAACGAGACCGGAATCCATAAAATTTTTGGAAAAATGGAATATAAACTTTAGCGCAAAGTTTTCGGAAAAGAAAACGAAAGGCGAAAATTTTCGAGATTTGAAAGCCGGTAAAATTTAATCAAGTGCTTAAATAAAAAACTGGAAATAATGCTTGACAGCCGCCAAATAATAATCGTAAGATGCTTAGTAATTAGTTGAAAACGGTTTGGAGCGACGTTTGAGCTAAAAATTTCCCGCAAATTAAGTGTTTAAGTTTAAGCACTTCTCCCAAAGAGATTTTTAGACAACTACTACGCGAAAATAATCAATTGGTTTTACAAAACAGGACGGTCGAGAAAATCAGTTTTCCCCAGTAAAGTCGTTGGAAAAATTTAATTTTTAAGATTTATAACTAGAGATTTGACAAGCAAAATCCGGCAGTCGTAGTGTGTTTTCAGAGCGTTCGGCTGATTTACGAGTTTGTTCTTTGAAGATGCCGACAAACATTGACGAAAACATACATAAATCGGTTTTGCGAACGGAAATCGTCGAACTGCTTAAACCGCAGGGCGCGGAAATTTTCGTTGACGCGACGCTCGGTTTAGGCGGACACGCCGAAGCAATCTTATCGGTTGCGGAAAAAACGCGGCTCGTCGGAATTGACCAAGACTCGGAAGCGATTGCGATTGCGGCGCGGCGACTGGAAAAATTCGGCGACCGACAGAGAATTTTTCACGCTAATTTTTCCGACATCAAAAGCGTTTTGGCAACAGCCGGAATCGAAAAAGTTGACGGCGTGTTGGCGGATTTGGGCGTGTCGTCATTGCAGTTTGACAGCGCGGAACGCGGATTCAGTTTTCGATTCGACGCACCGCTCGATATGCGGATGAACGCCGCCGATGACGACACACCGACCGCCGCCGCTTTGCTCGCCACACTTTCGGAATTTGAAATCGCCAAAATTATTTACGAATACGGCGAAGAAAGATTATCCCGGCGAATCGCGCGGCGCATCGTTTGGAAGCGGGAACAGGGAGAGCCGATTGAAACGACCAGACAACTCGCCGAAACCGTTGAAAAAGCCGTCGGACGCGGCAAAAAGGATAAAATTCATCCGGCGACGAAAACCTTTCAGGCATTGCGAATCGCCGTCAATGGCGAACTTGAAATTTTAGAACGGTTTTTGCGCGACAGCGTGGAAATTTTGAAAAAGGACGGACGTTTGGCGGTGATAACTTTTCACTCTTTGGAAGACCGCATCGTCAAACAGACGTTTCAAAATTTGGCGGGAAAATGTGTCTGTCCGCCGCGTTTTCCGACCTGCATTTGCGGCGCGAGTAAGGAAGTCGAGATTTTGACGCGCAAGCCGCTGACGGCGGGCGAGATTGAACTGGCGGAGAATCCACGCGCCCGAAGTGCCAAACTTCGCGCTTGTTTGAAATTGCGGTAACCGGCTTAATCGCTCATTTTTTTGGAGAAAATTTTATGACCCGAAAAAAAATTCCCGAAAATAAAAAATCTCAGCGCACCGGACGCGGAAACAGCGGGCGCGACCCGATTCCATGGCGGTATTGTCTGCTGACGCTCGGCTGCGGTTCAATTCTGGTCGTCGGCTTTTTCTTCGCGGCGCGGCAGCACTTTTCCTCGATTGATTTCGGTATTAAAAATTCCCGACTGCGGAAACAAATCGAGAATCTCGAAGGCGACAAGCGGCGTTTTATGCTGGCGAAGGAAATCGCTCTCTCGCCCGCCGAAGTTAAAAAAGCCGCGCAAAAAATCGGCTTTCGGGAAATGACGGCGAGCAATATCGAGGTTTATCGTCCGGCGAACAACGTAAAGGACAAACAAAAAACGTCGCTGATTGAAAAGCCGAAACAAACTTTTTTGAGCGATGTCGTCGAACCGAAAAAGGAAGACAAAAAGCCGGAAAAGGACGTTAAGAAAACTGCTGAAAAGGACGAAAATAAATCTTCGGAGATAAAAGATAAACCGAAAACGCAACTCGCTAAAAAATAATCTTTCCAGAAACCTTAAATAAAATGACCGCTCGCGCCAAAAAAATCACGAAACAGAGAAATCCGACGCAGACGGCATTCACGCGCTTTATGCTGATTGTCGCGTTTTTTATTTTGTGGATTGGCGGCATCGGTGTGCGGCTCGTGCATTTGCAGATTAATCAGAGCGAATGGCTGCGCGATAAAGCGCAAAACCAGCGGCGCGACGAATTGAAAAGCAAAACGCTGCGCGGCACGATTTACGACCGCACCGAACGCGCTCTGGCGATGAGCGTCAAGGTTAAATCGCTCTACGCCGACCCGCGCGAAATCGAAGACATCGCAGCGACGGCGCAGAAACTCGCGCCGATTTTGAAAATCAAGCAAAGCGAGATTTTGGAAAATTTACGAATCGCCAAAGAAAACAACAAGCGATTCGTCTGGCTGGCGCGGAAAATTGACGAAGACACGGCTTTGAAATTAAATCTCGCGCTGGAGATGCCCGACCTGAAAAAATTCGATTTGCCGAAATTCAGCGGGCTTCACTGGCGCGAAGAGCAGAAACGCAGTTATCCGTATAAAAATCTGGCGGCGCAGGTCGTCGGTTTCAGCAACGCGGACGACATCGGACAAGCCGGAATCGAGCAGTCGCAGGAAGAAATCCTGCGCGGCGCGACCGTCAACAGGTGGCAAGACCGCGACCGTCTCGGCAGAGTTTATGACGAAGAAACGGAACAGCGCGAACCGCCGAAAGACATCGTTTTGACCATCAACAATTCTATCCAATTTAAAGTCGAGCAGGCTCTGGAAAAAGGCGCGAAGGCGAGCAATTCTAAAGCGGGAATGGCGATTGTGCTTGAACAGAAAACCGGCGAAGTTCTGGCGATGGCGAATTATCCGACGTTCGACCCGAACCGCTACACGGAATTTGCGGCGGAAAATTATCAAAATAAAGCGATTCAAAGCATTTATTCGCCCGGCTCGGTTTTCAAACTCGTTACATACGGTTCGGCAATTGAAGACGGTTCGATCAATCCGAACGGAATGATTGACTGCCGCAACGGGTTCATCGAAGTCGCCGGACGCCGTTTCAACGACCCGCACGCGACGAAAGTGATGTCTTACTCGGAAGCCTTAGCCGTTTCGAGCAACGTCGCCGCGATAAAAACGGGTCTCGGACTTGGCAAAGACAAATTTTATGGCTATGCCCGAAAGTTTGGTTTCGGGCAGCCAATCGGTATCGAGTTACCGGCGGAAGCCCGCGGGCAGTTTCGTTCGCCCGACGGTTGGTTCGGCGATTCACTGGCTTCGATGTCAATCGGTTACGAAGTCGGCGTCACGGCTTTGCAGATGGTTTCGGCTTACGCGACGATTGCCAACGACGGTGTGCGCGTCAAACCGCATATTATCAAGGAAATCCGTTTCGCGGACGGCAAACCTTTTTCCGTTACGGACGCGGAAAAAACGCCGATTGTAACGGCGGAAACGGCTCGCGGTTTGCGGCGAATGCTGCGCGAAGTCGTCTTGAAAGGCACGGCGAAACGGGCGCAGTTGAACGGTTATACGTCGGCGGGCAAAACCGGCACGGCTTGGAAATATAACGCGAAACTCAAAAGAGTTGACGCGGGAAAATACGTTTCGTCATTTATCGGAATGGCTCCGGCGGATAATCCGGCGGTCGTGATTTTAGTCGTGATGGACGAACCGAGGGGCGGCGCACGAGACGGCGGACAGGTTTCCGCGCCGGTTTTCCGTGAAATCGCCGAAGGGATTTTGCCGGAAATGAATGTCGCGCCGGACGGACAAGTCGCGCCGGATAATCTGACGGCGGAAAATATACCTTCGGAAGTCGAAGCCGATGTCGCTTTGCCGCAAACGGAACAAACGACGAAAACCGAAGTGAAAGAAGATGTAACGAGCGCGACGACTAAAAAGATAAAGCCGAGCGTTGAAAGCGACACAGAGAAAAAAGAAATAAAATCCGTTGGCAAGAATGAAAAAATCGAAAAGCCGGGAAAGATAAAAGAAGTCGCCGAAAATAAAAAGGACAAAAAAGAAAACACCAAGGAAAAGAAGGAAATTAAACAATCGGGCGAAGATAAAAAATCGTCGAAGCCGAAAACGGCGGACGCGAATAAGGAAAAGCCGAAAGCCGATTTGAAAAATAAATCGTTAACCGAGAAGGTGAAAAAGAAAACTTGAAACTTGAAACTGCCATTAAACTTATGAACGCCGAAGCGTCAAACTTCTATCACGATCTGCTTGAAACGCAAGTCAATTCGTTTGCGATTGACTCGCGCCGGATGAACGCGGGCGAAGTTTTTTTCGCGTTTTCGCAGCCGGATTATCAGAACAACTGTTTTAACGGCGAGTTTGCCGATTCGCACGTTTTCGTTCCGGCGGCGTTTGAACGCGGCGCGATGGCGGCAGTCGTGCGACGCGACCGATTTGAAGAACATCGCGCGATTTTGGGTGAATTTCAAGACCGTCTGATTTTCGTTAAAGACGGAATCAGAGCCTTTCAAGATTTAGCGCACGGCGTTTATCGCTTATGGAATAAGCCGGTTGTAGCGATTACGGGAAGTGCGGGCAAAACGACGGCGAAGGAATTGACGGCGCACGTTTTGGAGAAATCGGGGCGTAAGATTTTACGGAATATAAAAAATTACAACAACGGTTTGGGTTTGCCGATAACCGTTTTGAATTTGGCGAAAGATGATTCTTACGACGCGGCGGTTTTAGAGATGGGAATGTCCACGCCGCACAACGAAATTGCGCGTTTGTGTAAAATCACGCCGCCCGATGTCGCCGTCGAATTGAATGTTTTGCCCGTCCACGTCGAACATCTCGGCTCGATTGAAAACGTCGCTAAAGCGAAAGCCGAATTGATTGAAGGAATGAAACCGGACGGCACGGCGATTTTGAACGCCGACGATTGGCGCGTCGCGGCGATGCGCGATTTGCACGACGGCACGACGATTACTTTCGGAATTGAAAACACGGCGGACGTTTCGGCGAGTGAAATTGTGATGAAACGCTTCGGCGAAACGAGTTTTACGCTGCATTTGCCGGACGAGAAAGCCGGGGTTAGATTATCACTTTCGGGAAAACATAACGTCTTGAACGCGCTCGCGGCGGCGGCGGTCGGATTCAGATTCGGAATGTCGGCGCGGGCAATCGCCGACGCGCTGGAAACGGCTGAACCGCCCGCCCAGCGCGGCGAAGTTCTGCATTTCGCCGAAGATTTTACGGTTATCAACGATTCGTATAATTCAAATCCGGCGGCACTTTTGGGAATGGTCGAAACTTTAGTTGACGGCGGCAGCGAGGCGAAAAGAAAAATCGTCGTCGCAGGCGAAATGCTCGAACTCGGCGCGGACGAACGGGAACTTCACCGGGAAACGGGCGCAAAGCTGGCGAACAGCGGCGTTGATTTTTTAATCGGTGTGCGCGGTCTGGCGAGTGAAATGACGGAAAGCGCAAGCGGTTCGATGAAAACGAGATTCTTTGAGAATTCCGAAAGCGCGGGCGAATTTTTAGCGGGCGAAATAAAAGCGGGCGATTTGGTTTTGGTCAAAGGTTCGCGCGGCGTTCGCACCGAACGGGTCATTGAAAAATTGTTGGAGAAATTTGAGTTGGAGAGTGAAAAATAAGACGCGGAATTTACAACGATAGACAGGATTGACAGAATAAAAAAGTGATAAATTTAGAAATCTAAAATCCAAAATCCAAAATCTAACTGATGCTTTATTACTTTTTGTATCAATTCATATATCAAACCTACGGGCGCGGCGGCGAGTCAATTTTTTACAAAGGTTTGAACGTCATTCAATACGTTACTTTTCGGACGGCTTGGGCGACGATTACCGCGCTGCTGATTTCGCTGTTGTTCGGCGGGAAGGTCATTAAAAAACTGGCTGATTTGAATATCAGGCAGGAAATTCGGGATGAATTGTCCGAAGAACACCACGCGAAAAAGGGAACGCCGACGATGGGTGGAGTTTTGATTCTCGGTTCGGTTTTTCTTTCGACGATTCTCTGGGCGCGGCTCGACAGTTTGTATTTGTGGCTGGCTTTGGGCGCGACGACGGCGTTCGGGTTAATCGGATTTTTTGACGACTACATCAAAATCGTCAAAAAGCGCAGTTTGGGTTTGACCGGCTGGCAAAAAATTCTCGGTCAATTGCTAACGGCGGTTATCGTTTGGGGTTGTCTTTATTATTTCACCAATTACCCTTGGAATTTGAGCATTCCGTTTTTTAAGGCGACGGCGATTTCCGATTTCAGCCAGGCAGTTACCTGGGTTTATGCGGTTCCGTATCTGTTCTTTATCATTTTTGTGTTGCTGGGTTCTTCAAACGCGGTGAATTTGACGGACGGAATGGACGGTTTGGCGGCGAGCATCACATTTATTGCGATGGCGGCTTTAACGGCTTTAACTTACATTTCGAGCGATGCCCGCTGGGCGGAAATTTTGCTGATCGCGCATAAACCGGAAGCCGCCGAATTGACGGTTTTCTGCGGCGCGATGGTTGGCGCGAGTCTCGGTTTTTTGTGGTATAACGCGCCGCCCGCGCAGGTTTTTATGGGCGATGTCGGCAGTCTCGCCATCGGCGGCGCGTTGGGAACGATTGCGATTTTGACGAAGCAGGAATTTCTGCTCGTTTTTATCGGCGGCGTTTTTATCATCGAAGCGGTTTCGGTGATGATACAGGTCGGGTATTTCAAATTTACCAGAAAAACGACCGGCAAAGGTAAACGCTTTTTTTTGCAGGCTCCGCTCCACCACCATTTTCAGATAAGCGGTTGGAAAGAGCCGAAGATTGTTTTCAGGTTTGTGATTGTGGCGATTCTTTTTGCATTGCTGAGTCTTTCGACTTTGAAATTGCGTTAGTTTGTCCTTTGTCCTTTGTCCTTCGTTTTTGCTCGTAAAACTTCGACTTACAGCGACGGACAAAGGACAAAGGACAAAGGACGAAGGACAAATGAAACTTGAAGGCAAAAAAACTCTAGTTCTCGGCGCGGGCAAATCCGGTGTGGCTTCGGCGCGGTTTCTGGCGCAGCGCGGCGCAACGGTCGCTTTGCACGATAAAAAGCCGGTTGAAGATTGGAGTAAAGAAGCACGTTCTTTGAAAACCGAAAAAATCGGGTTGATTAGCGGCGAACTTCCTTCGTGGCTGCTCGACCAGATTGATTTGGTCGTGATTTCGCCGGGCGTGCCGACGAATTCGATTCCGGCGCGTTACGTCGAACG
>JAJAYR010000075.1 GCA_026786155.1 Pyrinomonadaceae bacterium | reverse complement strand
TTAGCGCAAGACCACTTCCAATTTGCTCTGAAATTGGTGGTGGATAGGCGCGTTCCTTATATGGGAATCACGACGTTTGCCGTTCTTTCGGACGGAAATAAAATCGAAAACCAAAGATTTTTCAGACAATCCGAAAAACGACTGGTCGTTGCCCAAAGACAACTTTCCAAGCAGGAAAAAAGCTCTCAAGAGCGACCCAAAAAACGCAAAATAGTGGCGAAGATTCACGCTTCGATTAAAAACCGCCGCTCTGATTTCGCTCATCAGGAATCTCGAAAACTCGTTAATTCCTACGATTTGATTGTTTTCGAGAAACTCAATATCTCCGGGATGGTGAAAAACCATTGCCTTGCAAAAAGCATTTGCGACGCGAGTTGGAATCAATTGATTGAATACACTTCTTACAAGGCTGAAAGTGCCGGAAGAAAAACGATTCAAGTCAATCCAAACTACACATCGCAGGATTGCTCTAATTGCGGAGCGCGTCAAAAACTGACTTTGGATATTCGGCTGTATGATTGTCCTAACTGTCATATTAAAATTGACCGCGATTTGAATGCCGCTAAAAATATATTGACTGCGGGATTACGCAGTTTGGGAATTCAATCGTTAGAAGCCGCTTCCAAGCCTTGCTTGGTGGTGGAGTAATCACTTAATTGCTTTTACCGTTGAGACTCGCCAGCGCGATGACGATTTCGTCAATCGTTGATTGACGCAGTTGAGTGTCTTCGACGTTATTGACGATAATTGAAAAAACCATTCGCTCGCCTTCCGCCGTCGTAACGTAACCGGAAAGACTCGAAACCTGGTCAATCGTGCCGGTTTTGCCGCGCACATTATTGGCGGCGAGCGTTCCTTTGAAACGATTTCTCAGCGTTCCGTCAATTGCGCCAATCGTCAAAGCATCGCGCCAAACCGCCGCGTAACGGCTTTTCGACATAAAAGTATAAAGCGCGACGGCGGACGCGGGCGTTACCAAATCGTGCCGCGAAAGCCCCGAACCGTCCCATTGAATCAAGCTGCCCGGCGGCATTCCGATTTCATTTAAAAATTTCCCGACGACGCTCAAACCGAGTTCGGAACTTGTTTTCGGCGGTGGTATCAAGTTGTCGGCAGTAATTTCAAACAACTGCTGTTTTCTGCCGATTTCTTCGCCGAGCGTCCAAAGAATCGTTTCGGTATAAGTATTTTGGCTCGGCTTCAAAGTTTTCGCCGCGATGAGGCTTAACGGCGGCGATTCGAGTTTAGCGATTTCGATTGGCGCAGATGCCGAAACCATCGCCGAATTAAATTTCTCCGGCGCGTTGATGACTTTGTTTTGTCCGGCAATAATCACGCCTTTCTGCATCAGAAGTCCGCGCAGCAGTTCGACGAAAATCTGCGATGGGCGCGAGACGGCGAGCGCACCTTTGTAGCCTTTATCGCCGAAAGGCATCGTGCCGCTGACTTCGACGATATTTTGGTCGAGCTTTTTGACGACTCGAATTTCGCGTTTCGTGCCGACGGCGACGGTCGCGCAGCGGTTGACGATTTTGAAAATCGTGTTCGCGGGCAAAGTTTGAATGAAACATTGCGAACCCGCCGCGCCGCCCGGTTTGACGCTCAAATCAACCGCGTTGTCGTTAACGGGCAGAGCCGAAATTTCCGCGCCGTAATACCACTGCAAATCGTCCCATTCCCAACCCGCCGGAATCGGATTGCCGGAAAAATAACTTTCGTCGCCGACTAAATTTCCTTCGATTCGTTTCACGCCCGCCGACACGATTTTCTGCGCCAGCGCGTCCAAGCCTCTGTAATAATCGCCGTCGTTAAAAGCGGTCGAAATTGAAATGTCGCCGCGCCCGTAAATCGTCAAATCGCCTTTTATCGTGCCGCTTGCGTCGGGCATCGCGGGTGCGAGAACGCTCGTTACAAACCGAAAATCAGGCGAAAGTTTTTCAATCGCCGCCGCGATGGTGTAGCCTTTCATATTCGACGCGGGCATAAAATACTTTTCGGCGTTTTGTTCAAAAACTATTTTATTCGTATCGAGTGAAACAATTTTCACGCCGATTTGCCCGCGCTGTAAATCAGGACGCGCCAAGACGTTTTGAATTTTCGCCTGAACTTCCGGCAATGTTAAATGCGGCGTTGGAGTCGGAGTCGGCGTAACCGAAACTTTCGGAGTCGGTGTTATTGTTGGTGTCGGAGTCGGCGTAATGCGCGGTCGGCTGTTCTGCGCCGATGTGGAAATTCCGAAATTGAATCCGAAACATAAAACAGCGAAAGCAAAAATTGCGGCGACGTTCAATTGTTTTCTTTTCATTAAATTGATTTTACGGGAAAAGATTAAAACTTAAAATTTAGAAACTGCGGCAGTTGAAATGATTGAAACAGCATTCTTACCGCATAAACAGCGAATAGTTGATAGTGAACAGCGAACAGTTGCGCTCGCGGCGTTATTCGCTTCGCTATCAACTATTCGCTGTTCGGACAAAGAAAATTTTGCCGACTAATCGGTGTCTTTCTAACCTTTTTCGCTTCAACCGCCGCAGCTTCTAAAATTAAAAAAGGCTGGCGGAAAACGCTTTCCGCCAGCCGAAGATTTTTCGAGGAGAGAAACAAAGTAAAAAAAATTACTTCGCGCCCATCAAAATGTTAATGCCGGTTGGCGGAACTTGCAAGTTTAGAGAAACTTTCCCTGTCTTGTCTCCTCCCAAATTCAGCAAAATATCAATATCAGATTGCGGAACTTGCAAGTCGAGCGAAACTTCCAACAGACTGCGGGTGATTTTCGCATTCTCGATCATCCGGCTATAAACTTGTTTGTCCGCGCCTTTCGAGCCGCCGATGAGCGTTTTGCCCAGCATTTGCAAGCCTTGCAGCGTTTCGAGCAGTTTCTGCGACTGGTCAACTTTGGCGGTTTTCGCCGTTACCGAAACCGCCGTATCGCCGTTTATCAACTCCATCGCGCCCGAAACCTGCCGAATCGAATCGAGCGTCATTCCGAATTCGTCGTTGTCCAAATCAATAAAATTCGATAAACCGTTCGGCAATTTCGCGCCGAACGAGACGATTGCATTCGGTTTGCGATTGATTGAATTCAGCAAATCGGCATTGACGCGCGTTTTCGTATTCAAAGTTTCGCGGACGCGGGCGGCTGAACCGAACGCCAGCGTGTTGCCGTCGTAAGACGTAACGGCGATTTCCTTCATCAAACCGTCAATCATCCGGTCAATGGCTTTCTCGAACCAAGATTTTTCCGGCGGTATAGGTGTCGAAAACTCGACTGCACCCACTCTATTTTGCGCGGCGTTTTCGGCGATTTCCTTAATCGAAAAAATATAAACGGTTCGTGCGCCGACTTTTTCTTCGCGGTATTTTCCTTTTGACGCTAATTTGGCAAGCGCAGTCAGCGCGTTCGCGTTATATTTGCCGCGGGCTAAAACCAGCGGCTCCAAATCAACTTCTTTGGGGGAAATCTGTTTCATCGCAACGCCGACGGCGATTTGCTCGAACTGCCGCAAGTCGAGTCCGGTTTTGTCGCGGACTTCATCAATTTTGGCGTTGATGTCGGTCAGCATCTGCGGCTTGCCCGACAAAATCTGCGGCGCGGCTTCGTTCAAAACCTTTTGCAGGTCAACGGTAAAAATGCCGTCGGACGCGGGCAAAAGCGCGGCGAGCGCGTTGGTTGGTTTGACTTTTTTATTTGTCTTGGTATTGGCGAATGCCGCGCCGAAAGCGTTCAGCGCGAAAGCGAAAACGACGAGAACGGCAAAAAATTTACTTTTCATTTCAAACTCCTCTTTAGATATTTTTCTGCGGGAAATGTTGCAATCTTAAAAGATGATTTATAATCGCTAAACAGTTTGCTGTGATTATAAAGTTTTCACCGCGAAACCGCAAAAACCCGAAATTTTCAAATATGTTTGCGATAAATTTCCCGAATCCGCGCTTTCACGAATACACCGAATGGGTTTCGTTCGGCGAATTTTTCTACAACGCCCGCGACATCATCGGCTTCGG
>JAJAYR010000074.1 GCA_026786155.1 Pyrinomonadaceae bacterium | reverse complement strand
GAAAAACAAAAAGGCGGCGTGCCGTCGTGGATTTGGGTTTCCGGCGGACTGGCGGCGATGTTCGTTTTTTCGGTGGTTATTCTATTGCTCGCGTGGTATTTCATTTTGCAAAAAAGCGGTTACGAAGCGACGGTCAAAGGCGCACCGGCGGGCAGCGACGTGCTGGTCAACGGCGCGTTTTGGGGACAGACCACCGCCGACGGCTCGATAAATCTGTCAACGCTCAAAGCGGGCGAAGTCAAAAAAATTGAAATCAAACATCCGAACTGGCTGTGCCGCGAAGAAACCGTCAAAGGCGAGGACGGCGTAAAACCCGCGCCGATTATCGCGCAGTGCA
The DNA here is from genome assembly GCA_026786155.1 of Pyrinomonadaceae bacterium. GTDB lineage: Bacteria > Acidobacteriota > Blastocatellia > Pyrinomonadales > Pyrinomonadaceae. The sequence continues at coordinate 2,172 of JAJAYR010000074.1, read as the reverse complement.
AACAGGTCGCCAAAATCAGCAACGACTGTATCAACATCAAAGCCGGTGCGTATGACATCGCCGAAAAATGTGCGAACAAGGCTCTGGACGAATTGCCGGGAGAGTTTTCGGTGGACAATTTACTGGCGGCGATGAACCTTTATATCATCCAGTTTGCCAGCGGAAAATTCGATATTCAGCCGCGCAGTATGGTGTTTTTGGAACGCGCGGCGGGCTATATGAATAAACTGCCGCCGAATATCACGGTCGAAGTCGGCGGACACACCGACAGCGACGGCACCGACGAAGCCAATAAAACGCTTTCGGATAATCGCGCCAAAGCCGTCAAAGCCGCACTCATTCAATTCAAGGTCAAACCCGAAATGCTGACCGAAAAAGGCTACGGCGAAACTAAACCGAAATCGTCGAATGAGAACGACGACGGGAAATTCCAAAATCGGCGCATCGAATATACGGCGGTTAAATAGGTGAATGTTAGATTCCAGATTTCAAATTCCAAATTTAAGATTTGAGATTTCAGATTTGAGATTTTAGTTTTGAATCTGGAATCTGGAATCTGGAATTTTGAATCTCAAACAGATATTGCAAGCAATCAAATAATGTGTGAAAATTTCACTGGTATAATAAAGTTATTTATAACGGGAGATTTTCCAAAGTGAATTCAGAACTTCAAAAGCTGATTGAATTGCAGAAGACGGACACCAACATCCGCAAATTAAAACAAGCCATCGAAACGGCAGAACAGAGGCGTGCAGAAATCGAACAAGAGTTTGAACGGCACGCCTCTTCTATTAGAGAAGTTCAAGGCAAGCGCGACACCGCCAACGCCGGACGCGCTGATTTAGAAAGGCAGATTGCCGAAAATAAAACGTATCTCGACCGCGCCAACCGTAATTTGAAAGGCTCGCAAAATCAGAAGGAATATGAAACGGCGATGCGCGAAACCGACGCTTTGCAAAAACAGATTTCCGCGCTGGAAACGCAGGTTTTAGAACGAATGACCGAAGTCGAAGATGTCGAAAAGGTTTTGGCGGAACGCCGCGAGGAGATAAATTCGCACGAAGCGAACCGGAAAAAGGCGTTGGCGGATTTCGACAAGGAAGTCGCCGCCAATCAAAAAGAACTCGACGCGGCTTTGAAAAACCGCCACGAAGTTTTTACGACGCTGCCCGCGCAGATGGCTTCGATTTACAACCGTCTGGCACAGCGCAGCCGCGACGGGATTGCCGTCGCCGAAGTCGTCGGCGGCTCGTGCAGCGCGTGTTTTATGAAACTGCGCCCGCAAGTTCAGGTCGAACTGAAAACCACCGACAAAATTATGACGTGCGAAAACTGCACCCGAATTTTATACGTCGTCACCGAACCCCAAACCGCCGCGCAGGATGTTTGAGCGGTCAAATCTCTCTGATAAAATTAATCATTTCATAAAAACAAAATGGCAGAACAAACAACCGTCTCCGATATTTTTCGCCGCGCTTTGGAAATGAGAAAGGCGAATCCGAATGCTTCCTACAAAGACGTTAAAGCGCAAATCGTCAGCGAATTCGGCGGACAGGCGTTTCCGAAAACCGCGTATCTGACGATTCCTGAATACGACAACATTGCGCCCGAAGAAGACTGGACGGCGGGATTGCCGGTCGTTCTGCGCGGCATTCAAACCGAAGATTGGGCGGAAATCGCGCACGGCATTATTATTTCCCTGGAACAGGTCGAAAACTACCCGAAGGAATCGGGCAGAGAAGACGCGCCCGAAAAAGAATGGCGCAACCGGCACAAGGGCATCGCCGAAGCCGAAGAGAAAAACTTGAGCAAATGGATGCCCGCCGATCTGATGAACATCGCTAAACGCAATGTGAAAAGTTAGTTTTCGTGTAGTTTTACATTCTTAAACTATCAAACTTCGCGTTTTACTTGTATGAAAAAACAAATCTTTTATTTTGCAGTCGCGGCAGTAACTTTTGCTGTTGGGATAATTCCTTCCGGGCTTTGGCTAGTCAATCTCTTTTCGACAAAACCGAATGAAGTAAAGGAAACAAACGAAAATTTGATTCAAGTCCGACAAATTAAAAACAGCGAACCAAGTTCAATGATTTCTAATCCCGATATTACGGCTTGCGGAACTGATTCGTTTGGAAATCGCGCTTCGTTTTCAACTTACACAAAATCCGATGG
>JAJAYR010000073.1 GCA_026786155.1 Pyrinomonadaceae bacterium | reverse complement strand
TTTCGGCGATTTCGATATATTTTTGTTCGATTTCAATTCCGGCAAAATTGCGATTGAGATGTTGACAAACCAACGCCGTCGTTCCCGAACCGAGAAACGGGTCGAGAACTTTGTCGCCTTCGCGCGTGGCGGAAAGCACGAGCATTTCAATCAGTTTAATCGGCTTTTGCGACGGATGACCGACTTTCTCTTTTGACGAACCTTTCAAACTCGGAACGCGCAAGATGTTGGTCGCGTATTTTCCTTTTTCGAGATGCGTTTTTCTCGCGTTCAAATCTTTATAGCGTTTGTCTTTTAAGTATTGCTTGATTGTTTCGTCGTTATATGAAGTTCTGACGGCATCTTTATCAAAATAAGGCTTGGCGTGTTTCGTTTTGCGAAGCACGAGAATCATTTCATAACACGGCGTAAAACTGTCGTAACGCTCGTTATAACCGACGGCTCTATCCCAAATCAACATATCGTGAAACTGTAATCGGCGCGTTGCCATCGAACAAACGTGCAGCCACAGATGTTCGCGTTTGCCAAGCTGCCCGAAGATGAAAAACAAGCCGTCGTCCTTTAAAACCCGCGCGGATTTCTTAATCCAATCTTCCATCCAATTCAAATAATCTTCTTCCGTTCGCCATTGATTGTCCCAATCTTCGCCCAACAAAACCTGAAAATACGGCGGGTCGGCGATTATCGCCTGAAAATTGTTCGGTTCTAAGGATTCGAGTATTTGCCCACAATCGCCGTGAAAAATCCCGATTGAATCAGACAATTTTCCTGCCATATTTTTCTCCTCCGACATAGACATCGTAGATGTATTGAAGTTCCCTTACAAAGTCGTTGTCGCCGCCTTTCACACCTTCGTCTTCCAATAAATTCACGATGGCGGCTTCAACTACTTCGTCCAGATACGCGAAATTTTCGCGGATGATTTTTTTGTCTTTTTGCTCCATTAGTTCCGTTAGTAATTCCGCCATTTTTCGACGCTCCCGTGTAATGCCATCTTAACGTACCGCAGCAAATAAATTTCAGTCGGCTGAAATCAGTTTTTTGATTTCGTCAATCTTTTCCAGTGCCGCCGCTTCGCCCGCTTCGATAAATTCGTCCATTTTGCCGATTTCGTCCGGTCTGAGATGTGCGATTTTCGGAATGATGACGACATCGGCGCGGTAGTGATGCGCTTTGGAAGCGGCGCGGAGCAGCATCATCGTTGATTGAAAAAAGATGCCGAGCAGCGTTGCAGGCGTTCCCCAATAAGTTGCGCCGGAAGCCAGCACGTCAACGGCGATGACGATTTCCGCGCCGAGTTTGCGGACGGCTTTGGTCGGCACGTTGGCAACGATGCCGCCGTCAATCAACAGTTTGCCGTCGTGTTTGACGGGCGCGAAAATTCCCGGAATCGCGCAGCTCGCTCTGATAGCGGTGATTAAATCGCCCTTGTCCTTTAAAACCACTTCTTCGCCCGTTTCCAAATCGCAGGCGACGGCGGCGAACGGAATCGGCAAATCTTCAAATTTATCGTGCGGAAAACTTTTGCGGAGAAGTGCGCCCATCGAAGCGTTCGATAAAAGTCCCTTCGCCGAATAGGAAAATCCGGTCATCCGAAACCAGCTCATTTTTCTGCCGACGGCGGCAATTTCTTCGACGCTCAAACCGGAAGCAAACGCCGCGCCCGTAATCGAACCGGCGGAAGTTCCGGCGATAAAATCAATCGGCACGCCGTGTTCGCGCAAAACCTTTAAAACGCCGAGATGGGCAAATCCACGCGCCGCGCCGCCCGATAATGCCAAGCCGATTTTTTTTCTGTCCATAGATTGCAATTCGCCAAAGTCTTTCTTTTATTTCGCCCAAAACCGTAAAAGTTTCAATCCGTGATTGAAACTTTTACCACTATCAACATACAATGTTCCGGCAAGACTTGGAGCGGTTTCGTATTATTATCAATCTTTTTAGACGCGGCTCGGTCCGTCAAAGGAAACAGCGGCAGCCGATTCGACGAGAGAAAATAGGTATGGCAGACGACAGCAAAAAAAAGGCTTATATCGGCATTGAAAGAGAGGAAAATTCTTTCAAATATACTGCTAAAGTTCTCAACAAACCGCCGCGTCAAATCACCAGAGCGCAATACAACGCCATCGTTAAAGCGTTGGGCGGACAGGATTGGGCAAATACCGTCGAGGACGAAGCGAGCGTCATCAGTCAAATTATTACCCGCACTTTAAGCACCACCGAATAAAAATTTTTCCGATTCATAATTCAATTTCCGAAACGATTTCCTCACCCTGCCGCGCATAGACGAACGCGCCGACTGCCGCCGCGACGGTCAGCAAAGTTCCCGTAAAACGGAAAATTTTAGCAATCAGAGGAGTTTTATCGAGCAGATTGGTTTCCGTCAAAAGATAATTCCAATCGTGAAAGCCGCCTTCCGCGCCGGTCAAACCGCTCAAAAGCGGCAATTGCATTATTTGAGCGTCGGCGGAATAAACTTACACATCGAGAAAATTATTGCCTACCCAAAATAAAACAATCGCCGCCGAAAACGGTTTTTCGTAATAAACGAAATAGCCGAAAAAGACGATTGGAACGAGAATTTGCAGCAAGGATCCGCCCGCGATTCCCACAAATTCGCCAAAGATGCGAAACAAAATGTGTCCGGCTTCGTGAATCGGCAGATTTATCAGATGCGTAAAAAAAGCGTTTTCGGGAGCGTAAGCGCACCACAAGAAATAAACGGTGAAAACGGCGGCGATGATGGTTTTAGTGGTGCTTCGCGGTTGCATCAACTTTTTATTTTAGCAAATTCTTCACTTGCAATTCCATAAAAAACGCATTCCGCGCCGTAATGCGTTTCGGTTTTTTCGTATTTCAGTCCGAGTTTTTCCATAATTCGCCGCGAACCCGTGTTTTCAGGATAGGCGACGGCGACGATTCTTTGCAGTTTTTTCTCGTTGAAACCGAAATTGAGCCACGCTTGCGCCGCTTCAAAACCGATGCCTCTGCCCCAAAACTTTTTTATCATTCCGTAACCGACTTCAATTTCGGTCGTCCAATCGAGCGGCTGCAAACCGCTCCAGCCGAATATTTCCCCTGTTTCCTTCCAAATCATCGCCGACATTCCGAAGCCGTATTTTTCGTGGCAGTCAATGTAGAATTTAATTCGTTCAGCCAACGCTTCGGCGTTTTGCATTGTCGCGCCGCCGAGATATTGATTGACTTCCGGGTCGGAACGCTGTTCGATAAGCAGCGGCAAATCGGCGAGCGTGAACGGGCGAATCAGAATTCTTTCGGTTTCAAGCATAATCAGTGTTCGGTGGTCAGTAGTTTTCCGTGCGGCGGCGGTTCTGTTTTTGCCAGACGATTTTGCTGATTGAATAATGCGCTAAATCGCGTTCGTAAAATTTGCCGGTAAAATCGAATTTCATTCCGATTTTTTCCATTACGCGGCACGAAGCCAGATTTTCCGGGCGGGCGACGGCGACGATTTCATCGAGATTTAATCGGTCAAATCCGTATTCCAAACATCGCGCGGCGGCTTCCGAAGCCAAACCTTTTTTCTGAAAATCTTTGGCAATCGCGTAGCCGACTTCCGTTGCGCCGGTTTCCTTCAATCGCCACAATCCGCACCAGCCGATGAGTTGGTCGGTGGATTTATCGAAAACGGCGCACAAACCGATTTTTTCCGTTTTCCAAAGGCTCGAAACGAGATTTATCCAACTCGCCGCTTCCGCGAGTTTCGTCTGCGGTTCGCGGATAAACCGCATCATTTCCGCGTCCTGCCGCAACGCGAAAATTGCGTCAACGTCCGTTTTATTCATCGGACGCAAAAATAATCTTTCGGTTTCAAGCATAAAATCAATTACGAATTTCAAATTACGAATTACGAGTGAAATCGGAATGGGCAAATCGTGAAATCATCCGACAATTCGTAATTTGTAATTCGTAATTTGAAATTCGTAATTAACTCACCTTACGCGATTTTAGTTTTTGTCGCCGAAGGCGACCAACATTATAGCGTAGGGAAAGCGAATGTAATGAGCGCATCCCTACGT
>JAJAYR010000072.1 GCA_026786155.1 Pyrinomonadaceae bacterium | reverse complement strand
CCTATGGTTTCGGCGAAACGCCTTCACCATAGGCTATAATGTTAATCGCCTGTGGCGACGGAGAAGTTTTATCAAACGATTGAAAACCAATAAATATTTGGCTTCCAGACTTGTGTAGATACTAATGAATTTATCTAGTGGACAGTCAAGAACACAGCACCAAGGCTTGAGCCAAATAGTAAATAAAATCAAATCCTTATTGCTTTAGCTCAAATGATTACGGCATTTATTTTTCAAAGAACATAAACGGTCTGACTTTTCAGACACGCTCTAAAAATTGCCGGTTCGGTTACTTAAGAAGGAAATCGTCGAAGTAAAACAAACGATTAAGTTGTATGTCATTGACCCAACGATTATAAGAATCCGGCGGCGGATTGCAAGCAAAATCTTTTTTGGCGGAAATTAACGAAATTTGTGTCCGCTCTTTTCAAATCTGCCGGAATAATTTCAACCGGACAAACCACCGCCGACGCGAAACCAAAACACGGGAAATAACGGAAAATGGATAATGGAAAATGGAAAATGGATAATTAAGAGGTTCTTCAAATTATCCATCATCCCTCATCCTTCATCACTCATCCCTTATTTAAACCGAATCGCCGTAACTTTCCAGCGCACATTCGCGCGGTCGTCTTTGTCGGTGAAGCCGTCGAGCGTGGCGAAAACCTTCATCGTGTCGTTCGGCTGAAGCGTTTCGGTTTGCAGAGTCGGGATGACGAGAATCTTTTTCTCTTTGACAACCTGATTTTTCACGTCCACCACGCCGACGTTTAATTCCAGTCCGTTGATAACTTTATCGCCGCGATTGCGAACGTCGCCGTGAATCGCCATCTGAATCGTGCCGAGTCCGAGCCGCCCTTCGCTCGTGCGGTCTGAATCCGTCGTGATAATAATATTTTTCGTGTAAGCCGCAAATTCCGGCGAACCTTCGTAAAACGCGCCCGCCATCTGCTGCTGTTTCTGCTCTTCGGACGACGGCACAAACGTCAACAGCCACACCGCGCCCGCCACCAACGCCGCCGCCACGAGTAATGCACCGACAAGAATTTTGTTGATGCCGCGCTTTTCATTTTTTTCCTGTAAAAAGTTTTCCATAATGATTCTGGTTTCTGATTGATTAGATTTTTAGTTTCGCTAAAAGTTCCCTTGCGTTATCATTTAATTATTGCAAACTTCAGATTTCGGATTAACAACAATTATAGAAGTTACGCAGTTGAAATATATTGAATGGTCGAACGCGGCGTTTTAATCGAATAAACAGCAAATAGTTGATAGTTAAAAGCGAATAGTTACGCTCACGGCGTTATTCGCTTTTAACTATCAACTATTCGCTGTTCAAGAAAAAAAATCACCCGCTTTCCATTGGCATCAGTTTTATTTTTGTTTAACTGCGTAACTTCTACAATTATTGCAAATTTCAGATTACAAATTAAAACCGTCGGTTCAAAATCCGCAACCTGAAACCTGAAACCTTGAACCTAAAGATGCCGAACGCCGCCCAAAGTTTTATCAGCGATAAGCCCGCGCCTGAATTCGTCGAGGTCGCGCTGCCATTGCCGCTGCGCCAAACTTTTACCTATCGTTTGCCGGTCGGTTTGCAGGAAAACGTCAAGCTCGGTGCGCGTCTGTTAGTTCCGTTCGGCAAGCGACAGTTGACGGGTTACGCCGTCGCGCTGCACGTCGAAATCAATCCCGAACTCGGCATCGAACCCGAAACGATTAAAGACGCGCTCGAACTGCTCGATGCCGAACCGCTTTTGACCGGCGAGATTCTGCGGCTGACGCAGTGGTCGGCGGATTATTACGCCGCTTCGTGGGGCGAAATGCTGAAAGCGTCGCTGCCCGCCGGAATTAACGCCAGCGTCGAACAGATTTACGCGATCACCGCGCCCGGACGCGACGAACTTTTGAAATCGTGTCGGCGAAAACTTTGAAAACACAAATTTTACAATTTCTGGTCGAACACGGCGAAACGGCGAGCCGCGAATTGATTCTGAAATACGGTGAATCGGCGGCGAAACGCGCTTTACGCGAGTTGACCAAAGCAGGCTGGGCGAGCGTTTTCTACCGAACGCTAACGTCGCAGGTCAAACCGAAACGCCGCAAAGCCGTTCGATTATCGCCGCCCGATTCGCACAAGGCGAATCAGAAACCGTTCACCGAAGCGCAATCGAAAATCATCGAAACGCTGCTCGAATCGAACGGCGAATTGCTGTTCACCGATTTAATCGAATCAACCGAAACGAGCGCGTCGGCAATAAATACGCTGGAAAAACGCGGCGTGCTGGAGGTTTTCGTGCAGGAAGTCCGCCGCGACCCGCTCGCCGCCGCTACTTTGCCGGAACTGCTGAACTTAACTTTGACCGACGCGCAAACCGAAGTTTTAAAGGAAATAAACGCGGCGATTGAAGCGGAAAAATACAAGGCGTTTCTCCTGCACGGCGTAACCGGCAGCGGCAAAACTGAGATTTACATTCGCGCGATGCAGACGGTTTTGGACAAAGGAAAGTCGGCGTTGATGCTCGTTCCCGAAATCGCGCTGACGCCGGTTTTTTCCCGAAGATTACGCGCCGTTTTCGGCGACGCGGTGGCGATTCTGCATTCCAATCTTTCCGTCGGCGAACGCTTTGACGAGTGGCGCAGAATTAAAAGCAGCGCGGCAAATATCGTCATCGGAACGCGCTCGGCAGTCTTCGCACCTTTGCAGAACGTCGGTTTAATCGTCGTGGACGAAGAACACGATTCATCATATCGCCAGCACGAATCACCGTTTTATCACGGGCGCGACGCGGCAATCGTCCGCGCCAATTTTGCCGATGCCGTCGTCGTTTTAGGTTCGGCAACGCCCGCGCTCGAAACTTTTCACAACGCGCACAACGGGAAATATCAGTATCTAACGCTGCCGAATCGCGTCGGCAATCGCCCTTTGGCGACCGCCGAACTCGTTGATATGCGCGAAGTTTTCAAACTCGACGGCAAGGACACGATTTTCTCGCCGCAGCTTCTCGAAGCTATCGAAACGACGCATTCTAAAGGCGAGCAGTCAATAATGTTATTAAACCGGCGCGGCTTTTCGCAGTTCGTTCTGTGCCGTTCGTGCGGCGAAACGATTCGCTGTCATAACTGCGACATCACTTTGACGTTTCACAAACGCGAAGGCAAACTCGTCTGTCATTACTGCAATCACCGCGAAAAAACGCCGCGCAAATGCCCTTCGTGCGAAGGAAAATTTTTGTATTTTATGGGCGAAGGCACGGAGCAGATCGAAGATATTTTAAAGCGCAAGTTTTCAGAATTGAGAATCGCCCGCATTGACCGCGACACGACCGGACGGCGCAAAATGTTTGAGGAAACTTTGATGCAGTTTTCGCGCGGCGAAATTGATATGCTCGTCGGAACGCAGATGCTCGCCAAAGGACACGATTTCCCGAACGTAACTTTAGTCGGCGTGATTTCGGTTGACGCGGGTTTGGCGTTGCCAGATTTTCGCGCCGCCGAGAGAACTTTCCAATTATTAACCCAAGTCGCCGGACGCGCCGGACGCGGTGAATTAGCCGGACAAGTTTTGATTCAGACTTTTTATCCCGAACATTACGCTTTGAAACACGCCCGAACGCAGAATTACGATAACTTTTACGCCGAAGAAATCCGCTTTCGTCAAAAACTGAATTATCCGCCGTTTGTCGCGCTGGCTTCGATTCTGATAAAACACGCTAATTACGATTACGCCTTCGACAACGCGCAGATTTTGCGCGAATGTCTGCAAAATCTGAACGCCGAAAAGAATTGTATAATTTTAGGTCCCGCGCCCGCGCCGCTGGCACGATTAAAAGGCGAACACCGTTTGCAGATTTTAGTCAAAGCGCGAAACCGCCGGAAATTGCGCGAAATTTTGGATTTCGCGCTTCACGACGCGCAGGAAAAGTTTTGCGATTTGAAGATTGTGAGCGTCGAGATTGACCCGGTAAATCTTTTATAACGGCAGTTCGACATAAGAAAAGCTAAGAAATAATCGCCGCAAAAATGCACAAAAGACGCAAAAAAGATTTTCCAATTATTCCTTTTTGTGATTTCTGTGCTTTTTTGTGGCGATACTTTTTATCCGAACTGCCGTTTTTATAGGGAGATTTCGTTGTAAACGTCGCTGACTGAAAGGCGGCAGTTGATTGATTCAAAAAATATCGTCTCGTCGGCTTCGGCGTAAATCCGCACTTTCCAATCCTTCTCGTCGAGCCGCGAATAATGTTCGATTTTCATTTTGTCCTGTTCGATTAAAACGTAATCGGTCAGACTTTCGAGCAAAACGTAAGATTCAAATTTTTCGTTGCGGTCTTTTAATTTCGTAGATTTCGACAACACCTCGAAAATGACTTTCGGGTTCAGCAGCACATCTTTTTTTTTCGCGTCTTCAAATTCCCGCTCGCCGCAGGTAACGAGAATGTCGGGATAAAAATAATTTCCCCTTTTCGCTTTGACACGCATATCGCTGGCGAACGCCCGACAATTCTTTCCCTTTAACTGCGACCAAAGTTCGCCGAAAACATTGGAAGCAATGACGTTGTGATTATCGCTCGCGCCCGCCATCGCTTTGATTTCGCCGCCGATAAATTCGTGTTTATCTTTCGCCGCGCGTTCAAGCTCAAGATATTTTTCCGCCGTCATCGGCTCTCTTTTATAAGCCAAGTTCGTTCTGCTCATCATTCGCTCCTTTTTTCTTTCCAAACTTTAACCGATTCCATTTGTTTTGCCAAGATTTTTCGCCAAAAAGAAAAAGGCAAACATCGCAACGGATTTTTACCTTTTACCTTTTACCTTTTACCTTTTACCTTTTACCTTATCGTTCAACTTCCCGATTTCGCCTGCGCTTCGCCGCCGACAAATTTGACCTGCGCGTAGATTTCCGCGATGGAGATTTTGCAGTTGATCGAATCAACCGAAATTACGTCGTCGCGTTCGTTATAGATTTTGTAAATCCATTGTTTGGCGTTTTGTTTGGAGTAATGTTCGACGCGCATCTCGTCTTCTTTAATCAAAACGTATTCGCGGATGCTGCCCATTGCCAAATAGCATTCGAGCTTTTCGGTTTTGTCCTGAAAACTCGTGTTTTTTGAAAATATGTCGAAGGCGACCGTCGGATTAACCAGCATATCGCATTCTTTGTCAACGAATTGCGGTACGCCGCTGACGACGACGACATCCGGGTAACAGATGTGTTTGGCATCGAGTTTAACGGGCATATCGTTCACATAAATTTCGCTTTTTTGTCCTTGAATGCGGCTTCCGATGGCGATTGTTACGTTCGTCGCAATGATGTTATTCATTCGATTCGAGACGGAATTGGCTAACAGCCGGACACCGGAAAAATGTTTTTTGCCGGTCTTCATTTGGTTTTCGACCGCTGGCGGCGGCTCGTTTTGGGATAATTCTTTTTCGCTCATAATGCTTCCTTTTTTGAAATTTGGTAATTTGTAATTCAGGTTGGATTTCTAATTCTACTTTGTCAGATTAAAAAACTATCCACGCGCAAACACTAAAAGCCCGAATCAAAATCATCAATCCGATATTTTTTTAGTGTCTGCGCGTGTGATTCGTGGACAGTTCTTCGCAGAAACTTTCAAGTTCATTTAATCTGACAAAGTAGAACTAAAAGGGGAAAGCTATCTCGATTGTGTTTCGACGGCTTTTTGAATTGCTGCAACCTCAACTTAACTTTAAAATATGTTTATCAAACTAGCAACTTTGGCGGAAAAAACTTTCTCGCGGGTTTCGCAGGGCGACGGCGAAATCGAACTCGCAGGCGCGGCGGGACTCAATATGGCGAAAAGCGGAGAAATCACTTTTCTGGCAAATCCGAAATACACGCCGCAAATCAAAGAAACGAAAGCGAGCGCGATTTTTTTGAATGAAACGGAACAAACCGAACGTGCCGACCTCGCCATTTTGCGGGCAAGCGACCCGTATCTCGCTTATACACGCGCTTTGCGGCTGTTCAATCCTGAACCTGTTTTCGAGTCGTTCGTTCACCAATTATCTTCGATTGACGAAAGCGCGACGGTCGCTTCGGACGTTTCGATTGACGCTTTCGTCTCGATTGGAAAAAACTGCGTCATCGAAAGCGGCGTGAAGATTTTTCCGAACGCGACGATTTACGACAACGCACGAATCGGCAAAAATTCGGTGATTCATTCGGGCGTTTCGATTCGTGAAAATTGCGAAATCGGCGAAAATTGTATCGTTCATAATAATTCAACCATCGGCTCGGACGGCTTCGGTTACGCCAAAGACGAAAATAAAAGCTGGCTGAAAATTCCGCAAACCGGACGAGTTGTTTTGGAAGATAATGTGGAAATCGGCGCGAACACGGCGATTGACTGCGCTTCGGTCGGCGAAACTCGCATCAAACGCGGCGCGAAAATTGACAATCTCGTCCAAATCGGACATTCCTGCACGATTGAAGAAGACGCGCTAATCTGTTCGCAAACCGGACTGGCGGGCAGTTCGGTCATCGGCAAGCGCGTAATTTTAGCCGGACAAGTCGGCATCGCCGGACATTTGAAGGTCGGCGACGATGTGGTTATCACGGCAAAATCGGCGACCTCGCACGATGTCGCCGCGGGCAAAATAATTTCCGGCGTTCCGGCGTTCGACAACCGCGATTGGCTGCGCTCGATTGCCGCTTTCCGGCGTTTGGGCGAAATGGCGCGGACGGTTCGGAATTTGGAAAAACAAATCGGTGAACTGAAAAATACCCGCTGACTTTCGCCGTCTATTTCCAAAGTTCCTGTAACCTCATCACGGTTTTCGGCGCGAAAAACAGCGGCGGCATTTTTTTACTGCCTTGGGCAGCCCAGATTTGCCCGTTTTTGATATTCGGCGCGGTTATAAAAACCCCATCATTGTTGTGTTCGTCCAAGCCGCAAGCGTGAATCAGTTCGTGAACGGCGATAAAGCGCAAAACATTGACGTGATTTTCTTTCGGCTCCGACGGCAGAAAAACGGCGGCTTTCTCGATGCCGTCGCCCCGGTCGAACGTCTTTGTTTTTCCGTGCGCCAGCGTCGCGTCGAAAACGACCGGATATGTCGTTCCGTCATACGTATAACTCGATGAACCGCTGGAAAGCAGTATTTCTATATTGGCGGCATCTTTATCTTTAGACGGAACCAGTTTTATCGTCAGCTTGGAATTTTTATTGAATGATTCCAATGTCCGGCCGAAAACGGTTGACCATTTTCCGACGCTAATTCCATTATAAACCGTTAATTTACCGGCATCTTTCATAACGCTTTTATCCCAAGATTTATCCATAATTTTCTCCATCCAACTTTTATTCGACGGACTGCGAAATTAAAATCAGCGAAAAAAGTTCATCTTTTGTTTTCGCCCGTCGCTTTAGCGAGAAAAAAGTTCAGCCAAAATTCTTCGCGCCGCCGCGAGTTCCAAATCGTCGTAGTTTTTCACGCCGTTGACCGGAAACGGAAATTTAGCGTTGGCAATTTTGGCGATCAGATTGACGGCGATGTCGCAGGCTCGCAGAAATTCGGCTTCCTGATTTTCCGGCGAAGATTTTTTCTCGTTCGCCGCGTCCTCCAACGCATCTTCCAACTGGCACAAACCCGTATTTGAAAGCGGAGTTTTATCGCTCAGAACGGGCATCAAACCTCTCAAAGCCCAGAGTTGTTTGATATAATCCACGTCTTCCAAAAGTTTTTTAAGCTCGCGGTTTTTGGCTTCGCGCAAGCGACTCAAAAATTCGGCTCGCGCCTGCGGGTCGCCGAGTTTTGCTAACGCTGCCCGGCAGCCTTCGAGGGCTTCCAAATTTTGTTCGTCCCGGCAAATCCGCCTCAAATCATTGACATCCGCTCCGCCGATGCGTCCGAGCAGACGGGCAATTTCCTTTCGGTGCTGCGGGTCGGAAACTTCCTGATAAGTCTGCAAAAGTTTCGGGTAGCTGACTTCGGAAAGATGATTATTCAAACCGTTCAAGGCGGCGGCTCTGACCGTCGGCATCTCGTCGGAAAGCGCGTTGACGAAAACATCCGTTACGCCGCCGCCGCTTTCATTCAGCGAGCGAATTGCTATTTCCCGAACGATGTCGTCTTCGTTTGTCGTCAGCGGTTTGATGCCGGGACTGGCAAAACTGCCCAACTGTTTCGCCATTAGAATGGCGGTCGGGTCTTTAGCTAAAATTTTTTTGATTAGAAAATCCATTTTTTTTTGCTCCTCGCTCTGCTTTTGTCCGTTGACCGTCGGAGTCGGCGATGTTTTGGCGGGCGGGATTTGACCGGCATCTTTTGTTTGACAGCTTCCGTTCTGCAAAAAAAACAACCCGACCAATGAAACAAACAGCATTTGTTTTATCAACATCGCTGAAACTCTCCTTTTTAATAAGGTCCCGCCGTACTTTTAATCGTATTTCGCGCCGCCAGATATTCGGCATCGGTAAAATGATTCGTTCCGACATTGTTGGTGTCGAGCAAATCCTTCATCGTAATCAAAGACCCGCGATAAGTTGCGCCGTAGCCGACATCATCGCGCCAATTACCGTTCGCCGCTCTGGTATTCGTCGGGTGCATCAAGATTCGTCTCGCCCAGGTATCGTCGCGCGGATTATTTCCGTTTCGCAAATCCGTATGACTCAATCCTAAAAAATGTCCGATTTCGTGCGCTAAATCGTTGGCTAACCAATGCGTATCGTTCGGGCGGACGATTCCGTTCTGGCTTTGGTCGCCGAGAAAAATGCCCGGATTCGGCAGCGGATTGGCGGTTGATGCCGAAGCCGTAACGCTCTGGCGGCTTAAACCGACTCCTAAAACTCCCGGATTCGGGCGGTTGATTTGAAAGACGAAATAAGCGTTGATCGAACCCGGAACCCAAAAATTGGCGAGCAGATTATTAAAGTCGTTCTGCCACGCCAAAACTCCGGCGGTCGCCGATGTAATCGTGTTGGGCTGCACCGGCGCGTCGGTAAAAGTTACGCCGCACGGCTGCCAGATGGCTTTCGCCATTCCGATTACCGCTCCGATGTCCACCGAACTGGTTCTGCTCGCGCCTGTCGCGTCCTGAATCGTAATCAGATGCGGCGTTAACAAAACATTAGTTTTGGTAAAAACCCAGACGCTTAATTCGCCGATCACGACTCCCTTTTCGCTGCCGTAGTGAATTCTTAATTTAGCACCTTTCGGAGTCGCCGTCCCGTTGCCCTGAATGCCGGTGATTCTTAAAGTTATCAGATAGTTTTTGGGAAGTTCGGCTTTGCTTCCGTTGTTGACCGTCATCACGGTTTCGTCGCTGCTGGTAACGAATAAAGGTGCTTCATTAGCAATTCTTTCCCGCAGCACTCTGACGTAAATATCATCGCCCTGCGTTACGCCGACCACCGGACCGCGGTCGAATCCGGTTCCGTTAGTGTTCGGACGAAAACAGCCTCGATTGTCAATATCGGGAAAATAATGAACCGGCTCGCCCGTCCCGCTGCGTTGAAATCGAACCAGGCAAACCCTTTGCGTTTTATAGACTTGATATTTAAACGGCATATATTTATTCTCCGAAATCAGATACTAATTGGCTACGCATCAAAGCGTCTATGCTTCCGTCCGCGTTCAAATTGCTGTCGGCTTGGAGATTCAAGATGGCGCGGTCGCTCTTTTTTCCGAGCGAGCCGTCAACGCCGCCGAGTTCGTAACCGAGCAAAGTCAAACGCCGTTGCGCCCCTTTGGTCGTCGCCGGTGCTTCAATCGAACTCAAAGCCGAGAATGCATATTCCGTATCGAAAATTTTTAATATCGCCGGCGTGTTCGACGGCACAAAGAGCGTTACGCCGCCGTCAATCGAGGTTTTCATCGCCGCGCCCGAAACGGTTGAAACGCCGCCATCCAATGAAAGCGTGTAAGGAACTCCGGCGATGCCGCGCTGGTCGTCAGTTCCCTTCACGCCGGGGAAAACCTGAAACATAATTTTCACGGTCGTCAGCGTAACGGTGTTGCCGTGCGTCGTGCCGCCGGCTGATAAAGATACTTCCGCCATAGTTTTTTACTCACTCCCAATCGTGCGCTTGGCGTAATTTTTCGCGTGTTGCCGAACACGCTTCGCCAGTTTCCGGCAAATTGTGTTTTTT
>JAJAYR010000071.1 GCA_026786155.1 Pyrinomonadaceae bacterium | reverse complement strand
GCCGACGCGCCCGCTCGCGTCTAAAATCGGCGAACCGGCAATCGCGGGCAACAAAATCTACGACGCGCTGTTTCCGGCAATGACTTATCAGAGTTTCGGAATCTCTACCGGCGGCGACAAACCGAGTCTATCGCTAGCTTCGGAGTTTGTCGGCTCCGCGCAAATCACCGAACCGTCAACAATTCAGTTCTACGGCGCGGGCAAGCACGTTTTAGGCTCGACGGCAACCGAAATAAACGAAACGCCGATTAACAGAGGCGGGGGACTCGTAACGATTTACCCGGAAATAGAATTCGCCGGAACAGCGGTGACAACCGAATGTTTGATTAAGGATTTTTCGTTGACCATCAACGAAAATGTCACTTTGAATTACGACTGTATCCTTTTCCAGGACGGCAACAAAGCACTTGGACAGATTGCCGGTGACGCGCAATCGAGCGGGCAAACGGTCTCACTGGAATTTACGATGATTGCCGACTCCGATGTTTTAACGGCTTTTGCCGTCAATACGCGGCTGAAAGCCGGCACGGAATTTTCGATGATCAACAGCTTTACCGGACCGATTATCAGCGGCATAAACGCCCACCAAGCAGATTTCAGATTAAGCCGTGCCGCTATCGCGTCGGTTGAATGGACTGACGTGGAAGGAGGGGGACAGGGTTTGCGGGTGACGACCGAACCGCTCGCCGTCGGCAATTCAATGCCGCTTTCACTGTGGCTGACGACGAATGTGGCTAATTTTAACACATACGTCGGCGCGTAGTTTTCGTCTCGACTCCTCCAGAGTGAAGCGAAAAAAAACGGGCGCGGTTTTACCTCTAGTTTTTCCGCGCCCGGTTTTTACCAATTAAATTAGAGAAAAAAACAGAGGTGAAAAATGTCCAAAACCAATGCAACGGCAGCCATTGCCGAAGAGCTAGCCGTTATCAGCGCAGCCGCGCAGCACGATAAACCAAAACCCCCGCAATATGACGCGGACGCAAATCAGAAAATTCCTTTACCAATCATCGAAAAGGGCGGTAAAAATTACGAGGTTGCCATCGAACTCTCGCCGATTACCGACGAAGATTATTTTCAACTAATGGATGATGTAGCGGCGGCGGCGCGGCGCATTAAAATCATTTCCATTGATCTATTTGAACCGTTCGCGGAACTTGGGCGTAGAAAAGCCGTGGCGCGATACGGCTATAAAGAACGCGACGACTGGAAAACGGCGACTCGTAACGTGGATTATATTTCCGCCGTCAAGTCATATTTTCACGTGTCCGCCGAACCTGAATCGGTTGACACCAAAGAATTACTTGACGACGACGCGGCAACGCAAATTCGTCTGCTGCCGAGCTTTGCCGGGCGCGAAGTCGAAACTTTTATTTCATTCCGCGAAGAAAACAAAGCGCAAATGGACGAGTTTCTGGCAGCCTTAAGCGGGCAGCCGAATAAATCGGCTTTGGCATCAAGCAAGAAAGTTTCCAAAGAACGCCGCGTTTATGAACTTTACGAACAGTTGCAAGTCGGCAGCGAAAACTATCTGAACCGCATTCCGGCGTGGCACTGTGTTGAGGCGGTCACGATGTTTCTAAATCTTGAAATTTTGCGAATGGGAAAGTAGAAGCGCGAATTCGCGCCCGCATCAAAGAACGGCTTGAAAGTTTTTACGGCTTTGATGCGGGAAATTCAGCCGTCGGCAGATGTCCGGGCGAAGCCGATTGCAGCTTTTTTCAGCAAGCGGCAGGGAAGACGCGAGAAGAAAAGGAAATCGAAGTTTGCACCGGCGTTGATCCGAACAAACCGACTTGCACGATGTTTCCGACCAAACCGAAGGAAATTGACGCATCCAACGTCGATTCGTTTATCGAAATTCTTTACGAAATCCGTCAGGAAAGATTAAGCGGTTTCGGGATTGACGAACACCGCATTACGAACCGCCAATATAATTTTCTAAAGGTTCTTGACGCGGAAATTGAAAAATGCGAAGTGAAGACACGAATAATGACACGACTTTTGAGCGAACAGAATTTATTGATGATGCGCGGTATGATGCCGCAGTAACCCGCAAAGGCTATTGGTTCGAGACTATCGGCGGCGAGAAATACTATTGCGTTAAAGGCAGGATGCGCGGCAAAACGAACGTCGTAAAAAAGCGCGTCTCGGAGATTATGTCGGAAGCCGGGATTTAGCCCGGCTTTTTCTTTTGGCGCAATTTCTGATATTTTAGCAGTATGAAAATTCTTCTTATTCTAACTTTTCTGTTTTTTTCGTGTTCAACAATGAAACACGATATAAGTATGATTGCCTTAGATCGAATGAACGAATCCGAAGCTAAAAAGTCGGTTCGCGCTGAAATTCAATTAGAGTCAAACCGGCAGCCGTCATCATTGAATCTTTATATTGCAGATATAAAAATAAGAAACAATTCAGACAAAGCAATAAGAGATATTAGCGTTATTTGCACGACGTTCGGGAAAAGCGGCACTGAATTAGAATCCTTCGATCAAACTGTCTACATTGAAGTTCCGGCTCAATCATCTGAAACGGAAAAGAGAGTCAATTTCGGTTACATAAACAGCCAAGCGGATAACATCGGATGTCTATTGCTTGATTTCGTTTTGATTGAATAAATCTTTTAATTTCCGCCGCATTAAAGTAAGATAACTTTAACAATTTTGTGCGTCCTTTTTGATGCGCCACTTGTTAGCAAAGTCATTGCTAATCAGTCGGCGCATTTTCGTTTTTTAATTCTAATGGCAGAACGCGAAGTAAAAATTAAAATTACGGCGATTGACGGAACATCGAAAACCGTCAATTTAATCGCCGACGCATTAGCGCGGCTGCAAAAGGAAGTCAACAGCAACTCAGGAAGCACAACTGACAAAACCGCCTCATCCAAAACCGCCTCTTACAACGCCGCGATTAAAGATATTGATAAATTACGGCAGCAAAATCTCCGCGCCGAAAAAATCATCGCCGCCGAAATCGGCAGAACCGACACGCTGACGGCAAACTATAAAATCAAAGAAGCAAAGCGGAGCGCAAACGCCCTTATTGCCGAATTGAAACAGATTGAAAGAGAGAAAAAAGCCGCCGCCGCCAAGCCGGGAAGCAGTAATGCCTTTGCAGGCGATTTATTCTCGACAGTTTTCGGCGCGGCAACTCTCGCCGGTCTTGTCACTAACGCCGTTAGTTCGATTTTGAGCGGTATTACATCCGGCATCTCCGCAGGTTTTGACCAAGCCGTTTCCGCAGGCGTGACGGCGGCGAAATTTGAACGCTCGAAAATAGCGCTGGCTGGCGTTCTCGGCTCGGCGGCGTTAGCCAACATCGAAATCGCAAAACTCGAAAAAACCGCGCAAAACACGAAGGGTTTGACATTTCAAACAGCTATTGACGGTTATCTGCGTCTGCGGGCTGTGCAATTTGGAGCGCAGGATGCCGAACGCGCACTCATCGGACTCTCAAAAGTTAAAATCTTGTCCGGCGGCACAAAACAGGACTTGGAAGCCGTTTTAATCAATTTCGCCCAAATTAGAAGTATGGGAAAATTAACGGGCGACGAATTGCGCGAAACTTTAGGACGTTTGCCGTTTTTCGCGCAGGTTTTAGAAAAAGCGTTCGGCACGATTTCAACGGAAAAAATCGGCGAGCTTGGATTGTCAAGCAATGAGTTTTTCAAACGCATTTTTGACGAATTCGACAAAATTCCACCGGCGGCGGGCGGCGCGACCGAAGCATTTGATAAATTAGTTGACGAATTTTTCAAAGCGCAGATTGCCTTCGGAACGCCGCTGCTCGAACCGGTAACGGAAAGCCTCATAGAATTAACGGAGTGGGTGCGTGAGAATAAGGACACTTGGGCGGATTGGGGGCAGTTGGTCGGCGACTGTGTGCGCGGGGCAAGCGCCGAAATCAAATAATTTCGCAAAGATATGACGACCGGAACGGGCGGGGACATCGTTACGGGATTAAGAAACGCCGCCGGATTTGCGCTCGGCAATCTCGGTATTAACGTGTATAACGGCGGACTTTCCGAAAGGGGACGGCGCGAAAGATTTAAAGATAAAGCTCCTTCCAAGGAATTGGGAATTGACCCGAATGAAATTTTCGATT
>JAJAYR010000070.1 GCA_026786155.1 Pyrinomonadaceae bacterium | reverse complement strand
GCCATCGGCATCAGCGGCGACGGCATTGACCAGGATGATTTTATATCGGCGGGCGGCGCGAATAATTTTGCGCCTCCGGCGGCGATGCGTTCAGACCGAATTTTCGTCCGCGGCGTGCGCTTGCCGTTTATCAAAATTCCGCCCAGCCCGACTCTTTAATTAGTCGTCCGTCCGGCAACAATTTTCAGAATATGCGGCGAATTGGCAATTACAAAATTTTTATCGCGCTGATGGCAATGTTGCTGACGAGTTTGGCGGCATTCGGTCAAGAGTTTGCGCCGACGGTCGAGCAAAAAAAAGGTTCGGTCAGATTTACCGCCCAATTTGAAATCAACGGGAAAACCGAAAAGCTCGACCGGAAGCGTTTTTATCTGGTTCGCGGAAGTCGTCAGCAAAATGCTGACTTGCTTAAAAACATCGCGGAAACAGTTGTTACGTCGCGCGATTGTTACTATGCCGATTTGCAGCGCGGCGGACGCAAAATCAGCGACGAGTTTTTTTGCTGGCTCAAAACCAACGACTGCGAATCGCCTTACTGCCGCGAAGTAAAAACCAAAGAAGAAGCCCTCGCCGTTCCCGAATTCGCCGTCGCTTACAAAATCGGCTTGCGCGAATACCGGCAATCCGCGCTCGCGCTGAAATGGCTGACCACGAATCTGCCCGACGATATTCGGGACGGTTATTATCGGCAGCAAAAAAATGTTTTGGGAAAATTGGTTGACCTTGCCAGATTTGCCGGACAGGAAACCTCGCAAGTCAAAAGAGGTTCAGCCAAAAAAGGCGATGGTTTTCAATCAATTATGACCGACCGGCTCGGCAACGCTTATTTTCTCGACGTTGATATTGTTCCGCCCGAAGGCAAAAAAACCGAAACTTATCTGATTACCAACTTGCTGCCGACGGTTTTCGGAGATACGGGTTTCGTCTGGTCTTGTGAAGTCGAGATTGACCCGTCAAAGCAAATTCAAGTTAATCTCAAAAACGAACTAGGCAAGAAAAAATGTGAAGTCGTAACAAGAAAGCTGACCGAAGTTTGCACTCTGCCGGATTGCAGCAAGCCGCCTGAAAAACCGGCGGAGGCTAATTAACAAATGTTGACGGTGTTTCACAAATTATGCTGCCGGAGAAGAACGATTCGGAATAGATGAAAGATGAAAGATTATAGATGAGAGATAAAATACAAAAATCTATCAGTTATCATCTACAATCTTTCATCTATTCCGAAGTAAAAAGTGAGAAATCACTCAGCATAAAATCTGAAATACCGTCCGAATGTTTTTGCCACAACAAAACAAATATCTGATGAAGCGTGAGGCTTGGAAAATATGCTTATCAAAATTGACGGTGCTTTGGCTCGTCGGATTAGCCTTGTCTCCGTTTTGCTCGTTTGATGTTTCCGCGCAAAAGAGAAAAAATGTTCAGAGAAGCGGCGGCAAAGTTTATAATAATTTTGCCCATAACATCGCGGCGCATAAAGAATCCTGCAATTCGTGTCATAAATCTCCGACCGGACTTTCCATCTCCGAAACCGGCGGCGGCGAGAGTTATAAATATCCCGACATCACCGATTATCCCGACCACGATGCTTGTATAAGTTGTCATCGGCAGCAGTTTTTCAGAGGAGCGCGACCGGCGATTTGCTCGATTTGTCATACAAAGGTTTCGCCGCGCGACAAAGCCCGGTTCGCGTTTCCCGTGCCGAATACGCCGGAGGAATTCAGCATTCGATTTCCGCATAATGTTCATCAGGATATTATCGCCGGGTTAGACGAACCGGCAACACGCGACGACAACGTAGCCGCCGCGCATTTCGTCAACGCTAAATTTACAGCCGACACGAAAATCAAAGACGACAAGAAAACCGATTACAACAACTGCACAATTTGTCACGTCGCGGCAAGCGGTAAAATTTATAATACTGCGCCGCGTCGTCCGCAACTTGTCGCGTTGGAAACGGGACTGGTGATAGCTTCGCACAAAGAAAAACTGACGGCTCTCGCCGGACACTTTAAAACCGTTCCGAACAGGCATAATTCGTGCTTCAACTGTCATTACAGCGAACAGCGACCGACTCGCAACGATTGCGCGGGCTGTCATATTCTGCGTAACAAACCGCTCGTCGAATCGAACGTCATCGAACGGTTATCGCTGAAATTCAATCACGAGCAGACGACTGAAGCCGGCTCGAATCCGCACGATAAGGAATGCAGTTCCTGTCATCTTCGCATCACGCAGTCCGCCGATTTGCGAACGCTCGACCCGGACGTGCCGGTTTTCACCTGCGCCAGTAAAGGAACCGGCTGTCATTCGGACGAAATCAAACTGGAGGTGGACCGGAGAGATGAAGATTTGGTGAAAAAACAGGCGAACCAGCAGCACCAGATTCAATCCTGCTCGTATTGCCACAATTCATTTGTCGGGTTGCATCAAATCCCGGAAAGTCACAAAGTAATAAAACCGTGAAAAAGGTCAGCGAAAAAAATAATCGAATCGCTAACACAACCGCCCGGCGGCGCGGTCATAGATTTTTATTTGCCGGTATTTTGATGTTGATTTTACCAATCGTCATTTTATGTTTTTCCTCTGAGCAATTGATTGAAAAAAATGCCGCCAGAGCGTCGAGCGTTTTTTCACCGCACCGTTTGCCCATTACTCTACAAAACTACGGCACTTTCTCGCACGGCGTTCGCGCTCACGCCGACATCAATTGCAATTCGTGTCATCAGCGCGGCGACAATTCAATCACGCCGCGCTTTGCCGGACATTCCGCGTGTATTGATTGTCATCTGACGCAATTCGTCACGCCGCAATCGCCGATGTGCGCGATTTGCCACTCCAATGTGCAGAGCAATGCCGCGCCGCTGCGGGCTTTTCCCGCGAGTTTCAACGAACGCTTCAATATGAAGTTTGACCACGCCGCTCACAATCGCGGCGACGGTCGTCCGGCGGACGGCTGCGTCGCCTGTCATAAACCGTTGCGGCGCGGCGTGGCTTTATCAATTCCGGTGAATTTAAATGCTCATAATCAATGTTATTCGTGCCACACGCCGAATCGTGTCGTCGGCGGACGCGACATCGGTTCTTGTAATATGTGCCACGCGCTCGGCGGTTACAGCCGGACTTCGACCAACGGAACGGCGTTTCAGGCGAATTTCGCGCACTCCGACCACGGAACGCGGCAGCGGCTCGCCTGCGCCGATTGCCACACGGTCAAAGCCGGTGCGCCGCAAAAAAAGCAGGTTAGTTCGCCGCTGACCGCCGAACATTTTTCGTCGAGCCGAGCGATGAGTTGTATGACTTGCCACAATGACAAACGCGCTTTCGGAGACCGCGATTTTGCCAACTGCAAACGCTGTCATACGCAAGCGAGTTTCGATATGATTCGTTAGACGGTGGTCAAAGGATGTCGCAAAAAAATTGACAATAAACCGAAAATTAGCGTAGATTAGTTTAACAATAAAAATCTATGTCCGATCGGAGTTAGTTATGAACAAAACTTTACTGAAGATGGTAACGCTCGTTTTTATTTTAACGATGTGCCTTTTGGTGTTGGTCTTCGGTTCTCCGGCGACCGAGACGACACTTGCCCGAAACGTCGCGGTGGCGCATCGTTTTCTGGACAGCAAGGATTTGCCGACCGGCGAAAAAGCCAAAATGACGTTGGGCAAAGACAGCACCTCCGAACACGGCGAAGTGGCGTTTAACCACGATACGCACAGCTTTAAGAAATACAGCCCGGACGGGAAAACCGACATCGGATGCGCCGAGTGTCATCACACCGACCAGCCGAAATCGGCATTGACACCGCCGCTCGTAACTTCCGAACGCGCCGTCGTGCTGACGGTCGAAGCCCTCAAAAAATCCGATGCTGCCGTCGTCAAAGGCTGTCGAACGTGCCATTTTCAAGAAGGAAACATTCCCGACGGCAAGGAAATGCCCGTTACCGTCTTTAAGAACGCAAAGGGCAAAGAAGAAACGAAAGAATCGAGCAACGAAGTCGCTTATCACAATAACTGCAACAGTTGCCACGATGCGGCGGCGAAACTGCGTCCCGAATTGAAAAAGAAAGCCGGATTTGCCACCACCAACGATTGTTTGATTTGCCACAAAAAGAATTAGTCGGACTTTCGGAAAACGCTTGCCCGCGAAATAGTTTGTTATGAGTTTTAAACAATGTTCAGGGTGTGCAGCGACAGTTGACGTGTCGAAGGCTTACTGTCCCGAATGCGGTGCGCCGATGGACGAAGAACAAAAGCGCACCGGGGCTTCCGAATACGATTCGCTGATGAAGACGCAGCAAATCAGCCGGACGACCCAGTTCAAATTATCGGAATACTTTAACCAGTCGCCAAATCTCGCTCAGCCGAAAGACACGGGGCAATCGAATGAAGCCGGAAACGAAAGAAAATCGGTCGTGTTTAATTTGCAGTCCATCGCGCCGCCGGCAAATGTTACTTCTCAAAAGCCGGAAAATGTCGCGCCTCAAACGGGAAATGAATCTAATCGGATTGCCGACCGAAAAGCATCGGTTGAAGATGCTTCAAAGTCCCAAAAAAAAGCTCAAGTCGTGTTCGTCGGCATCATTTTACTTTTTCTCTTTTTAGCTTTAATCGTTGTCATTATTCTCGGTATTTTATATTGGAGACTGAAATAAGCAGTTCGTCCGGGTCATACGTTTTAAATCATCTGACGCTTTATTGTTCGTCGCCGTCGGCGATTATACGAGCAAACATTTCCGCGTCAGGTGAGAAATTTAAGTTCAACATTTTTCTAAGTCCAACAATTTATCGCCGGAATCATATTTCTTCTTACCGAATAGTATGAACGAAATAACCAACCACGACCGAATAATTGACGCTATCAAAGGCGTTGACATCGTAGCGAACCTCGTCGAACAGCAGCCGAACGGCGAGTTCAAGAACGAACTCGATATGGATGTCATAATTTTCGGGCGCAACTACAACAATAAGCAAGTCGGACCTTACGTTCGTCTGCTCGAATTCCAGTCGAACGAGACGATTATCGAAAGAGGAACGTGGGAAACCAGTATTTTTTTCGTTCTGGTCGAAGGCAAACTCGAAGCCTACGTTGAAGACGATACTGAAGGCGAAAAAAAAGTCGGCGAAATCGCGCCCGGCAATTCGTTCGGTGAAATGGCGGTTCTCGCCGGAATTCAACGCTCGGCGACGGTCAAAGTCGCGTCCGGTTCAAAACCCGCGCTCGTCCTCGAATTCACCCGCCCGGCGTTGCGTCTGCTTCGTAAATTCCCGAAATTCGGCAAGGCACTCGACCGCAGTTATCGAAATTACGGTCTCGGTTTAATGCTCAATGAAATCAAGGAATTCGACCCGCAAAATTTTGACGGCGATTTGATAAAGCGTCTGGGCGACGCGGCGCGATTCGTCGTTTATGAAAAAAACCACGTTTTGTTTCGCACGGGCGACCCGATTAACCGTTTGGTTTTTATGCGTAACGGCTGGATTCAGCGCGTCAGCGGCGCGGATTTTAATCCGAACGTGGCGGATTTGCTGGTTGATGTCGGTAAAAATATCGGGCTGGATTTTCTCGGCGCGGGAAACTGCTTGGGAGTCGAGGCGTTCAACGGGCAGAAGGAGTGGAAATACTCGGCGACCGTGATGGGACGCGCCGAAGTCTTGGAAGTGGCGGTGGCGCGTCTGCAATCGCAGCCTGATTTGACGCGGGCAATTATCTCGACTTTAAGCCGCGATTCGTCGGTTGAGAATTTGCTCAAGCCGATGACTCCGGCGAATCGAAAAACGCTTAATTCGACGAAACGCGAAATTGAAACCGGCTTGGCTGATACGGGCAATCTGCTCATAATGGATATGGATTTGTGCGTTCGCTGCGGCAACTGCTCGCTGGCGTGCCACAAAGTTCACGGGCAATCGCGGCTTTTGCGGCGCGGCATTCACATCGAACGTCCGGTTAAACCGGCGAGTAGTTTTATCCAATCGGTGCTCGTCCCGTCGGTTTGTCTGCACTGCAAAGACCCGGAATGTATGACGGGCTGCCCGACCGGAGCCATCGCGCGTTTTCCTGACGGACAGGTTGATATTGATCCGGTAACTTGTATCGGCTGCGGCGACTGCGCGACGCAATGCCCGTATAACGCTATCTCGATGATTCCGCGCCCCGAAACCAGACCGGCGCGAAACGGGAAAGAGGCGACCGCGCCGAATTTTTTCCAAAAATCATTGATTCCGGCGCGGCAGTTTTACAATCGTTTTTTCTCCTTGTCGCCGCCCGTTTTGCCCGAAGCCGTGACGCAGACGGATAATCTGCTGGCGGTCAAATGCAATTTGTGTCAGGGAACGAGTTTGAATCCGTCGGGTGCGAGTCGCAAAGCGTATTCGTGCGAAGAAAATTGTCCGACCGGCGCACTCGTTCGCGTCAATCCGCGCGAGTATTTCAGCGAAGTTAAAAATACCGTCGGATTGATTTACAAAGACCAAACCCACGCCATCGGGCGCAACATTCACAAAAGCGACCCGCTCAGCACAGCCTGGCACATTTTCGGCATTTTGTTAGTCGCGGTTTTTGGCGGCGCGGCTTTGTGGGGAACGATTCGCTACACGCAGGACGCGCTGCTTTTGCCGGATTCGTGGTTGACGATGCGCTGGCTGACCGGACTGGTCGGGCTTTTGGGAATCGTCTGGACGATGGCATATTCGTTTCGCAAACAGGTTTATCGTCGCCGCGTCGGAGCGTTGCGCTACTGGATGCTTTCGCATATTTATCTCGGCGTGTTAGCCGGTTTCGTGCTGCTCGT
>JAJAYR010000069.1 GCA_026786155.1 Pyrinomonadaceae bacterium | reverse complement strand
GCCGGAACGCATTACGCCGGTCGACCGCCGCGAATTTCCGCGCGAGTGGGTCGAGCAGATCATTCAGGCGATTCGACCGCGCATTGACGGCATCGTCATTCATTCGGTCAATCTGTGTTCGGGCGAAAACGATGTCGCTTTCGTCGTCGAAATTCCGCAAAGCAACACGGCGCATCAAGCCTCCGACCATCGTTATTACAAACGCTTTAATTTTCAAGCCGTGCCGATGGAAGATTATGAAGTGCGCGACGTGATGTTCCGCGAGCAAACACCGGACATTGTTTTGAATTTTTTGATTGAAATAATTTCTCAACCCGTCGGAGTTTTTTTCGGCAACGAGCCGGCAATTGAATCCGAAACATATAACTTAATTGTGCAGGCGAGAAACAACGGCTCGGCTTTCGCGCAATACGTCGCGTGTTTTCTCGACGTGCCGACGAAAATCTTGCAAAACCCCGAAAGTAAAATGAATCTGACCGACGGCGGCAGATTTTATCGGCATCGTTTGACGAATCTCAATCAGGAATACGCCGACGAGCAATTCAAATCGAATTTTCCGCTGCTTCGCAGTATGTCTATGAATTGGAAAATCTCGCTCAATTCGGAATTTGAAAACTTGCGCGGCGAAGATTTGGCAATCAAGTGGAAAATTTACGCCGACAATGCTTTGCCGAAGGAAGGAAAAATTTCCCTGCGCGAAATTGAGATTGTTGATTTGAGAAGAAAATCAAATAAAGTGTAACATTCAACTTGACTTAAATATGGCGACAATTGTTTATCTTGATGAAACGGGCGACCATTCTCTCGAAAAAGATGATAAGGATTTTCCGTTGTTCGTTTTGACGATGGTTGTTTGCGATGATGACGAATACATTCAAAGAATTACGCCTCTGGTAAATCGTCTGAAGTTCGATTATTTCGGACACGAAGGCATAATTCTTCATTCGCGCGAGATTCGTAAAGCTCAAAAAGATTTTAATTTTTTGTTAAATCCGAATGAACGACAGCCGTTTTACGAACGCATTAACAAGATAATGAGCGAAGCCGATTATAAACTGATTGTAACGGTGATTCGTAAGCAGGATCATCGTGCCAAATATGGAACAAACGCCGCGAATCCGTATGATTTGTCTTTGACTTTTTCGATGGAAAGGCTTTTGCATCTGCTTGAAGCGAACGGCGATAAAGACGTTTTTGTGATGGCTGAGTCAAGAGGTAAAAAGGAAGATGCGGAACTTGAAAATAGTTTTCTCCGAATCATTTCATACGGCACGGATTATTGTCTTGCCGACAGATTCAAACGAATCAACTTAAAACTTTGCTTTCGGGCAAAACAAATGAATATCATCGGAATGCAATTAGCGGATTTAGCGGGTTATCCGATTGCCCGAAAAATTCTTAACCCGGACAGGGAAAATCCGGCTTATGAGATAATTAAAAATAAATTCTACCGAAGCGGAAACGTCAAGGGATTGAAAATTTTCCCGTAAAAAGCAAAAAGCCTCGACTAAATCGCCGAGAGCATTTTGCCGACCGAGAATTCCCAGTCCGACTTTTTTAGATTAACAAACATAATCATTTTTAGCAAGAAGACGTTTCATTCGTGAAACATAATATGAGAAGAGCAAAAATTTTAGCGACCCTCGGACCGGCTTCCGACAACGCGGAAACTATCGAAGCGATGATTAAAGCCGGAATGAACGCCGTGCGAATCAATATGTCGCACGGCAGCCACGACGAACACGCCGCGACTATCGAATGCGCCCGCGCCGCCGCGAAGAAATTTAATCAGCCGCTGGCGGTTTTAGTTGATTTGTCGGGTCCGAAAATTCGCACCGGCAAATTGAAGGACGGTTTGGCGGTTTTTCTCGAAACTGGCGCGAAATTCGTCATCACTTCGCGCGACATCGAAGGAACGGCGGAAGCGGTTTCGACCAATTTTAAGGAATTGCCGAAACTCGTCGAACCGGAAGCCAGAGTTTTATTGGACGACGGCGCGATTGAACTCGTCGTCGAATCGGTCAACGAAACCGATGTCGTTACGCGGGTCGTCAGCGGCGGTTTTCTTTCCGAACGCAAAGGCATCAATCTGCCGAACACTTCCCTGCCGATTCCGTCTTTGACCGCCAAAGACCGCGTGGATTTGGATTGGGCGTTGGCAACTCAAAATGTTGATTACATCGCGCTCTCGTTCGTTCGCCGCGCCGAAGACTGCGCGGAGGTTCGCCAAATTATCAAAAAAAATCACCGGCGAAAATGGGGCAAGCCGCTGCTCGTTGCCAAAATCGAAAAAGCCGAAGCGATTGAAAATCTCGATGCGATTCTCAAAGAAACCGACGGCGTGATGGTCGCTCGCGGCGATTTGGGCGTGGAAACCAGCGTCGAACTCGTGCCGGTTTATCAAAAGCAAATCATCGAAAAAGCCGTGATGTCCGATAAATTCGTGATTACGGCGACACAGATGATGCAATCAATGATTATCAGACAGACCCCGACCAGAGACGAAGCCTCCGACGTGGCGAACGCGGTTTGGGACGGAACGGACGCGGTGATGCTGTCGGCGGAAACCGCCGCCGGAAAATATCCGGTCGAATCGGTGGCGACGATGACGCGCATTATTGATGCGGCGGAAACCGTGACGACGATGAAATTAAAGCGTCCGCTCAAATTCGATACCGAGCCGACGGGCAGAACTTCGCAGGCGATTTGCAAAGCGGCGGCGATTTGCGCCAAAGAAATTTTAACCGATAAAGTTGCGGTTTTCACCGAATCGGGTTTGATGGCGCGGCGTTTGTCGAGTGTTCGGTCGGGTTTGCAAACGTTCGCCCTGACTAACTCCGACGACGTTCGCAATCAACTTGCTTTGATTTGGGGCGTGAAACCGTTTTGTCACG
>JAJAYR010000068.1 GCA_026786155.1 Pyrinomonadaceae bacterium | reverse complement strand
GCAAAGCTGACAAACGCGGGTTATTTGAATGTTTGAACTCATTTCTTTGTAGTTAAAGATTTGTTTGTGTAATTTGGTGTAGCTGTATGTAGCATAATTTCGCCTTGCTTGTATCTCAGATATAAGTTTGTATCTCAAAAATACAACGAAGATACAAAAGAATACAAACTAAAGCGAAAGAAAGATAAGAAAGAATTAAAACAGGCAAAAGAAAAAGCCGGTTTTCACAGGCTTTCTTATGATTTATTATTAGGATTGTTTTTGATGCTTATTGTGCTTTACTTTCCGATGCAAAACGTCGAAAAAATTCGTGTCAGCATATCTTCGGTCGTCGTTTCGCCGGTGATTTGTCCGAGCGAACGAATGGCGTTGTGCAAACCGATTAAGACGATTTCTTCGCTGAATTTCTGTTCGAGTAAACTTATCGAGTTTTCAATTTCTTCCCGCGCTCTCAGAAGTAAATCGTTGTGCCGCGCGTCCGAGACGAGAAAGCCTGACGTTTCAACGTCTTGCGGCGTAAAAGGCGCGACGATGGCTTTTTGCAGTTCGTCTAAACCCGCGCCGGTTTTTGCCGATATTTTAACGGATTTTGAATGCGGAAGACTCATCGGAGAATTTTGCAAATCAATTTTATTGACGGCGATAATGTGGCGCAAGTCTGCTATTTGAGCGAGTATTTCGTCGTCTTCGGCGGTCAGTTTCTGCGAGCCGTCGAGCAGCGCGACGACCAAATCGGCATCCGCCATAATTCTTTTTGAACGCTCGACTCCGATGCTTTCCACCGTGTCGCTCGTTTCGCGCAAACCGGCGGTATCAATCAGCGCAATCGGGACGTTTCCGATAACGATTTTTTCGTGCAGTTGGTCGCGCGTCGTGCCGGCGATTTCGGTTACGATGGCGCGGTCGTGTCCGAGCAAAGCGTTGAAAAGGCTCGATTTGCCGACGTTCGGGCGACCGACGAGCGCAACCGTCAAACCTTCGCGCAGAAGTTTCCCCGCCTGAAACGTCGCCGCCATCTTGCCGACGTTTTCGGCGATGCCGCGCAGTTTGGTTTTGATATTTTCCGTCTGAAAGTCAGGCAAATCATCTTCGACAAATTCGATTGACGATTCCAAAATAACGATGACATCCAATAAATCATCTTTTAACGGCTGAAGTTGATTCGAGAGTTCGCCGCGCAGTTGACGGACGGATTGGCGAGCGGCGGCGACGGTCTGCGCGTCAATCAAATCGCGGACGGCTTCGGCTTGCGACAAATTCATTCGCCCGTTCGCCAACGCCCGCAAGGAGAATTCACCCGCGTCCGCCATTCGTGCATCGAGTTTCAGACAGAAATCAATAATCTGGCGCAGGATAATCGGCGAACCGTGGCAGGCAATTTCGACGACATCTTCGCCGGTAAAAGAGTTCGGCGATTGAAAATAAGTGATTATCGTTTCGTCTAAAACTTCACAGGTTTCAAGGTCGTAGATTTTTTTGAGATTGGCAAATCGCGGTCGTGGATTGAACTGTTCATCGCGCGTGAGCCTGCGGGCTATTTCGAGCGACAAATCGCCGCTTAAACGAATGACGGCGATTCCGCTTCGTCCGAAAGGCGTGGCTAAGGCGACAATTGTATTCTGCATATTCCAGATTTCAAATTCCAGATTTTCCGAATTTGGAATTTGAAATCTGGAATTTGAAATTTATTTCAGACGAACTTGAAGCCGCCGGTCTTTACCCGCGCCGACCGATTCGGTCAACAAATCAATTTCTTCCTGCAAGGTCAGATGAATAACGCGGCGTTCGGTTGAATTGAGAACGCCGAAGGTGAAAGGGCGGTCGTTTTTGCGGACGTTTTGCGCGGCGAATCGTGCCATCGCCTGTAATTCGGCGCGGCGGGTTTGCCGGAAGCCGTCGGCATCGCAGATGAAACGCTGCGTTCTTTCGAGTTCTCTGCCGTAAATCTGAAACAGCAAAGTTTCAAAAGCGTCGAGTAGTTCGCCGTTTTCATTTAGTAAATAAGGAATGTCTTCACCGCTCAGATTTAAAATGCAGCCGTCGTCCGTCCATTGCGAAGTAACGCGCAGGTTAAAACGCAAATCGCTTAAAATTTCGGTCAAAAAAGTTTCGGCACGCTGGCAGTTTTCATTCATCAGTTTATAGTCTCCGGGTTAAGATTTTGGTTCACATTTTAAGCGCGTCCGTAAATCTAAGAAGTCGAAAGTTTCGGCTTAATTTTTTTGGCGTTTGCCGGAACGCTCGGCACGATTTCTTCCTTCGGCGGCTCGTCGGTTTTATTCATCCGGTTGATGATAATTTGCTGGACAAAACTGACGACGTTGCCAAAAAACCAGTAAAGCAAAAGTCCGGCGGGCGCACTCCACATAATCCAGAGCATCATTACCGGCATCAGATAAATCATCATTTTCTGCTGCATCTGTTGTTCGGGCGTAATGACAGCGGCTTGCGGCGTGAACTTCATCGAAAGAATCATCGAGAGCGCGAAACCGAATTCGAGAAAATGCCACGGGTCGCCCGCCGACAAATCCGGCAGCCACAAAAACGGTGCTTGACGGAAACCGATGGCGATTGTAACCGCCGTGTAGAGAGCAATTAACAGCGGAAATTGCAGCAGCATCGGCAGACAGCCGCCAATCGGCAGCGAATCTTTCGTCATCTTCAACTGCTCCATCTGCAATTCGCGCATTCGCGGGTCGTCCGACGGAATACCTTTCTTTTGCATTTCCTTTAATCGGTCCTGCAAATCCTTCATTTTCGGCGCGTTGCCCGCCGCCTTTTTGAAGGATTTCGACTGATACCAGCGCAGCGGAAAAAGCAGGGAGTAAAAGAAGAGCGTGAAAATGATAATCGCCAGCCCGTAACTGTTGGTAAAAGTATTGAGAAAAGTTAAAGCATAGAGAATCGGAACGGCGAGCGTTTTTAAAATCGGTCGGAGAAAACCGTAACTGCTGAAATTGATAAAATCTTCAATATCAATCGGTCTGCCGACTGAAGCAGTCAGCACTTCGTTGTAATGATTGAGAACAAAGTAATCCTTCGTTCCGGTGTAAATCTTCGTCGTTGAACCGTCGGCGTTAATCGGAACGTAAGCCGTCAACAAATGGCGGATTTCGCTCGTTTTTTCGGTTCTCAAAATCCAACTGAAAATGCCGTCAAAAAAAGGTTCGACGGCAACCTCATATTTTGAACTGCGATATTCCAAACCGCTCGTTTTGGTTAACGGAATCGCCGCCATCGCAAAATAAGCGTCGCCCACGCCCGCCCAATCTACATCGCCTTTGACCGCGAGTTCGCCCGCATTATTTTCGCCCGAAATCAGCGAAGCCGCGACGTGGCGTTCAATTTCGCCGTTCACGTGAGCGACGGCTTCGGGTTCGATGTGGTAATAATTGTGATGTTTAATGCTCTGATCGCCGATACTTGCGCCGATGAGCAGTTTCGTATTCGGAACTGGCGCACCGTTTCTGGTTAATTTAACCTGCAAATCGGTTACGTAACTATCGGCGTTAAAAATAAAAGTTTTGGTAACTTCCAAACCGCTCGCTTCGTCTTTCAAAACGTAATCAATTTGTTTCGTTTGACCTGCGCCGAGTTCGACGGTTTCTTCATTGACGGAAACTTGATAATTGCGTTCGTTAATAAGATTGTCGGCATTTTGGTCGCCGGTCGCCAGTCGAAATGGAATTTCACGCGGAGTGCGTTTCAAGGCTTCGGGCGAAATGAGTTCGAGCGGTTTTTGCCCTGATTCGTTTGAGCCGTCGGCAAACAGAAGTTTTTCGCCTTTCGGAGATTTGTTTTTCAACAAAAACCAACTCGTCGCCAACGCGCCTTTTGAATCGAGTTTAACTTGATAAAGCGGCGTTTTAATCGTTATTTCCTTATTCGGAATCGTGTCGGACGTGGAAGCGGCGATTTGCTGAACGGGCTGATTCGGCTGAAGTTCAGGCGTTGGCGCGACTGCCGTGTTAGCGGTGGTGTTTGCCGTATTCGTATTTGTCTGGTCTGTTTTCTTCGGCGCAAAAAAATACGACCAGCCGAAAAAGAACGCCATCGAAAGTATCGCGGCGAGTAAAAATTTAGACTGCGCTGATTGTGTATTATCTGACATTTTATTTAATGCAAATTGAAAATGTAAAAATGCGAACGAGTTTCGTCGAATTCTGGATTTATGGAATCGGGTCGAAACCGCCTTTACAAAAAGGTTGACAGCGTAAAATACGTTTCGTAGAGAGCCAAGTTCCGCGAAGTGCGCCGTATTTTTCGACTGCCTGCATCGCGTAAGTCGAACAACTCGGCTCAAAGCGGCACGAAGGCAGCAGAAACGGCGAAAGAAACGCTTTGTAAAATCGCAAAAAGGCTAAAATCGGAAACTTCATCGTAAAAAACATTTTGCCACAGAGAAAACCGGACGCATAGAGAGAAATCCGAAAAAACTGCTTTCCATTTAACTTTTCTCTGTGCTGCGCTGTTTTCTCTGCGGCAAAAGAATCTCCGCTTCAAATTTTTTTATTTTCGCCGCGATTTGCCGAAATTCTTCTAAAGGCTTGTCCAGCTTCACTTTCAGCAAACTTCGACGCGCGTTCAAAACCCAATCGAATTTCGTTTCAAGTTCGGCAAGTTCGGCTTTGCTCAGGCGAAAGGCTTCACGAAGCAGACGCTTTGCCCGGTTGCGGTCGTGCGCCTTCGTACTGATTTTTTTGGAAGCCGTAATGCCGAGCCGCTGAAACGGCGTTGCGGACGGCAAAATAAAAATCGTCATCAAACGCCCGTCAAAACGCTTGCCTTCGGCATAGACCAGTTGAAATTCCGCCGGTTTCCGCAAACGCTCGTCTTTGGTCAGACGAAAGTTTAATAATGTTTGACCGTCAATACTTTGCGTCCCTTGGCGCGGCGGCGTTTCAAAACGGCGCGTCCGTTTTTGGTCGCCATTCTTGCTCTGAATCCGTGTTTTTTCGCTCTGCGGCGATTGTTCGGTTGAAATGTTCTCTTTGGCATAATTATTCATTACCTCACTTAAAAGTGAAAACTTAAAGTTTAGGCAAAAATGACGATTCTGTCAAAACTATCGGCGGTAAATCTCGCGCCGATGTCCGATTGTAATGACCAATACAATCATTTTTTCGCCGTCAATCGTGTAAATAATCCGATAATCACCGACTCGGACACGATAAAAACCTTCTTCTCCGGCTAATTTTTTCACGCCGTCCGGCAGCGGATTGTCCGCCGGAGTTTCGATTTTTCGGCTTATTCTTTTTTGGTCTGATTTGGAAAGACGCTGAATCTGACGCAAGGCGGCGGGTTTAAAATTTATGCGCTAATTCATAAACCGAGTTCTTTTTTCACATCTTCAAAACTAATCGTGCCTTCTTCGCTCAACGCTTCGCGGGCGGCGATAATGTCTTCTATATCTTCAAAATACTCAAAAATTTCAGGCGGCGGGTCTTGCATTTGCTGCGCTGACTTCTCCAGACTCGCCAGTAATTCGGCAGCCAACTCTCTGCTCTCGATTTTGTAAATGCGGCTTATTTCAAACGGCGTTTCGATTACGATTTGTCCCATAATTTGATTGTCAATCTTCTATTTTCCAGCGACAACTTTGCGCCCTTTGATTTCAATCTCTCCCTCGACAATCAGTTTTATCGCCGCGATATAAAGCGCGTGTTCCTGTTCGAGAATCTTCGCCGCCAAACTTTCCGCCGTGTCGTCGTCCGCAACTTCAACCGCTTGCTGCATAATAATCGCGCCGTGGTCTAAATCTTCGTCAACGAAATGAACCGTGCCGCCCGAAATCTTCACGCCGTAATCAATCGCCTGCTGCGGCGCGTCCAAACCTTTGAAAGCGGGAAGCAAACTCGGATGAATATTGATAATTTTATTCGGAAAAGCGCGAACAAATTCCTTCGACAAAAGCCGCATATAACCCGCCAGACAAACCAATTCGACACCGCGCTTTTTTAGTTCGCTGATAATTTCCGCATCGTGTTCTTCGCGCGTTCGCCCATTTTTCGTGATGACAATCGTTTCAACATCGCGCTCTTCGGCTTTTATCAAGCCTGCCGCGCTCGTTTTATCGCTGATAACGACGCTAACCTCACAATCGGAAATTAAACCGCTTTGAACGGCTTCGATAATCGCCGTCATATTTGAGCCGCGTCCTGAAATTAAAATGCCGATTTTCATTTGAAAGTTTTATCAGAAACTTGCACAATAACCCTGTCCAAGTTTGGAGTATAAAATTATGCCGATTCAAACCACTTACAGCAATGCCAGAAACAACTTAGCGTCTTTGCTCGAACAAGTTACTGACGAACAGGAAATCGTTATTATCAATCGTCGCGGGCGCGAAGATGTCGCTTTGGTCAGCGCGTCGGAACTTTCGAGTTTATTGGAAACCGCACACTTACTTCGCTCGCCGAAAAATGCGGGGAGACTTTTGAAAGCACTGCATCGCGCTCAAAACAAAACCGACAAAACCGAAACTCTGGAAAAATTAAAACAGGAGTTTGACGTTGCCGCAGAAGGAAAAAATTAAAATTGTGCGTGAAGCCGTTTTTCATCCCGAATTCCGCGAAGATTTGCGATTTTGGGCGGAAACAAACCGTAAAACTCTGCTTCGCGCTTTCGATTTAATCGAAGCGATTCTGCGCGAACCTTTCGACGGCATCGGCAAACCCGAACCGTTAAAATATCTCGCGTCGGGCGCGTGGTCGCGGCGTTTGACGCAGGAACATCGTATCGTTTATTTCGTCAGCGAAACGCGCATTGATTTTCTGCAAGCGCGTTATCATTATTGAATTTATTTGAGCCACTTCCTAAAATGGAAACTTTTAATTTTCTACAACTTTTCTTCACGCCAGGCTTCTTAAACAATCGAAACTTCTTTATTTCCCTCAACAACTCGCCCAATCTCAAAACATTCGCCCAAATTATCTTCCAGCAACGCTTTATCTTCTTCCGCGCAAATCACGACCATTCCAACACCCATATTAAATGTCCGAAACATTTCTAAATCTTCGACGTTGCCAAGTTTTTGCATCAAGCCGAAAACGGGAAGTTCTGTCCATGTTCCGCGACGAATTTCGACGGCGACATTTGAAGGCAAAATGCGCGGAATGTTTTCCAGAAGTCCGCCGCCGGTGATGTGCGCCAAGCCTTTGATTCGTCCCGAATCGAGCAGCGCATCAAGCGGTTTTAAGAAACTCGCGTGCGGTTTTAATAATGCTTTGCCGACCGTTTCGCCGAGTTCGTCAATATGCGAATCAACGGAAAAACCGCCGACTTCAAAAAATAATTTTCGCGCCAGCGAGTAACCGTTCGTTTGCAAACCGCTCGACGGCAAACCTAAAACGACATCGCCCGCCGCGATATTTCTGCCGTCAATCACTTTCGATTTATCAACCACGCCGACGATGAATCCGGCTAAATCGTATTCGCCATCCGCGTAAAATCCGGGCATTTCCGCCGTTTCGCCGCCGAGCAGGACGCACGAATTTTCTTGGCAGGCGATGGAAATTCCTTCGACGACGGCGACGGTCGTGGCGGGTTCGAGTTTTCCCGTCGCAAAATAGTCGAGGAAAAACAAAGGTTTCGCGCCCTGAACGAGAATGTCGTTGACACAGTGATTGACCAAATCCTGTCCGATGGTGTGGTGAATTCCGGTTTCAAACGCGATTTTCAATTTCGTGCCAACGCCGTCGGCGGACGCAACTAAAATCGGCTCGCTCATTTCGGGAAACGCACCCGAAAACATTCCGCCGAAGCTACCGATTTCCGTCAGGGTTTGACGGTTAAATGTTGATTTGGCAAAGGTTTTGATTTTGTCGAGCGCGAGATTGGCGTTGTCAATCGAAACGCCCGCGTCCGAATATGAAATTGATTTTGACATAATTTTGAAAATAAAATTATAGACTTTCTGTGCAAAATAAATACAAGCGCATTGTTACTAAAAACTTCGTTCGATGTTAAATTCCAGCACCAGAATCTCATTGAACTTTTCGTCCGAATCAATATCTATTTCGCTTTTTTTACTGTTTTTCGTTTTGATAAATTTTCCGTCGGTTAAAGTTTTACGTCCGTCGGAAGTCATCAATGAACATACTTTGCCGCGCGTAAAATGTGATTCGGGCGATGTTTGATGGAAATTACACATTTCCGCAAATTCTAACAAATCGCGTTCCAGATTTTTGAAAATATATTCGCTCTGCCATTTTTCGCCGTCTTTTTTGGCAACTTCAAAATACTCATCGTCAAATTTTCTAATCAAAAATACACCGTTTTCATCTTTTTGTTCGACATCCGAAACAAACCTTAAAGGCTCGGCGGTGAAACTTCCGAAACCGACATCAACCAGATATTCGTTGCCGTCAATTAGCGTCAAAATCGCCAGATGGTCGTATTCTGCGCCGAATTCGCCGTCTTCTGTGCTGACCCGCGCCGAAATTATTTTGCTTTGAAAACCGATTTCATCCAGCAATTCATAAAACAGACCGTTCAATTCGTAACAGAATCCGCCTCTTTTTCCGCCGACGATTTTTTCGTAAAATTTTTTGGCATCCAAAATAATCGGTCGTTTCCAATGAATATCGAGATTTTCAAACGCGACGTTTAGGAGATGACGGCGTTGCAGAAGTTTCAGGCTTTCCGAATTTATCGCTAAATCCGAATCTTCGATACCGATTCGGCGCAGATATTTTTCTTTAATCATAAATTTTTCAAATATGAAAATTATAACCGTAAAAATTATTCGGATAAAATGTGATTGACTCGCATTGCGTTTAACGTATAGCATTTTTGAGAGGGAAAAATATGAGTTTTACATTGATGGATTTGGGTTCGGAAAATTTTGAGTTTCGCGCGAACGTCTGGAATTGGAAGCCGACGCTGGAAATTATCAAAAGTTTCGACATTATTGACGAGGGAAAACTGCGCCAGATGAGCTATACGGCGACCGGCGCGAGATTTTCAATCGAAGAGGCGCACAGCATCGGCGAGCGGATTCAAAGCGAGATTTTGCCGAAATTAGAGCCGAACAAACGTATCTTCGCCGATTTGAGCATCACCGATACGCCCGACGACGGAACTTTGCATAAGGACGGCGACGAGCAGTGGAAAAATTATTCGGCAAACTATAATCATCTCAGAGATTTTGCGGAATTCTGTCTCAAATCGAAAGGCTTTCAGGTTTTTTAATGGATTCTTTACATCAAGTTTGGGGCAATATCTTGGAATTTTTCAGGAATCCCTGGGTTCAATTTGCGTCGCTGGTCATCGTCGGAACTTTTCACGGTTACGCTGGCGCGTGGCTGGCGGTGCGAATGCTTTTTCGCCCGCGCAATCCAGTCAAGTTATTGGGTTTGACCGTTTTTCCGCAGGGAATGATTCCGCGCCATCGTGATAAATTGGCGAACGCTATCGGCAAAGCCGTCGGCGAAGAACTCGTTTCGCAGGAAACCATTGTGGACGAACTTTTCGGCAAGGAATTTCTGCGGAAAAAGATTCAGAGCGTCGTTGATTCTTATGCGAAAGATTTGCTGTCGCAGAGTTATCCGTCGCTCGTCGAAGCCTTGCCCGCCGGTATTCGTGAACCGATTCTTGACGCCATCGTCTCCTTACAATTCAAAATTACCAAACATATTCAAGACGTTTTGCAAAACGAGGAAACCGCCGAATCAATCAACGGTTTCGTCACGCGCCGTGTTGACGAATTTTTGTCGAAACGGGTTTCCGAAGTCGTTGATGAAGAACAATTTAACAAAATACTGGACTTTCTTGAAAAGCGCGTTCGCGGTATCGTCAAAGAACCGGTTTTGGAGCAGAAGATTAAAGATTTTATCAGCAACCGCGTCAACGATTTGGCGAATACGAATATGACGCTGGGCGAAATGTTCACACCTGATACGATTGAACTTTTGAAGGAAAAATCGAACGAGCAAATCGAACCGATTATTCATCAACTGGCGGAAATCGCCACGTCCGAACGAACCAGAAACCAAATCGGCGCGTTGATAAAAAGGGAAGTTCACGATTACTACGAAAATCTCGCGTTTTTCAAAAAAATCTTCGTTTCCCGCGATAATTTAATCGGCGAAGTTGACGATTTGGTCAACGAATCGCTGCCGAAACGCATCGAGGAAACTTTGCGCGGCGATTTCTTCGCCCAAGAAGCCCGAAATTTTCTCGACACGGCGATAAATAATGCGGCGGCGCGTCCGCTGCCCGAATTTCTCGGCAAAATCGCGCCCGAACAACTCGAAAGATTGAAGGCGCAAATTACGAAAGGCGTTCTTTCCGTCGTGCAGGGCGAAGAGATGCAAAATTCGATTTCCGCTTATTTAACCGACACTTTGCAGAAAATTCGCCCGCACAGCATTGACGCGATTCTGCAAACGATTCACCCGGAATCCGAGGAAAAACTAAAAAAATTGCTGGCGAGCGGTTTGCTGACGATTTTGCAGAAGGACGAAACGGGCAATATCATCAACCGCGTTTTAACCAAACAAATTGACCGCCTATTATCCGCGCCAATCGGCAAATTATCCGACCACATTTCCGCAGAACAAGTTGAAAGCGCGGGCAAAAACATCACCGAAACGATTATTTCCGCCGCGCGGGAAAAACTTCCCGAAGCGATCAGGGAATTTGACATCGGCACGGTCGTGCGCGAAAAAATCAATGATTATCCGGTCGAGAAACTCGAAACGCTCGTGCTTTCCATCGCCAAAGAACATCTGCGAACCATCGAACTGTTCGGCGCGTTATTCGGGCTGCTCATCGGAATCGTGCAGGCGGCACTTTCTTATTGGGCGTTTGCCAAATAAAATCGGAACTTAAATTATTTTTTCGTCGTTGGTTTTTATCGAAAGACTTTCTCGGAGGAAATAATAATGAAAAAATTCGGACTATTAATTTTTATGTGCGCTTTGGCAATCGGTTTGGCTTTTTCCACCAATTGCAGTTACAGCAACATCAAAAATCTCGGCGGCGTGCAAGGTTCGGGAACATCGAAAACCGAAACGAGAAGCGTAACAGGTTTTACTAAAATTGACGCGAGCGGCGCGGTCAACGTCGAAGTTACGGTCGGCAGCGTTTTCGCCGTCGAAGTGCAAGCCGACGACAATCTGCTGGCAAATATCAAGACGGAGTCGAGCGGCGACACTTTGAAAATTTATAGCGAAGACCGCATTTCATCGAAAACGCCGGTCAACATCAAGGTTTCAATGCCGACCATCGAAAATTTTGAAGTTTCCGGCGCGTCGAGCGGCAATGTATTAAATGTGAAAGCCGACAATTTGAAATTGAAAGCGTCGGGCGCGTCGAAAATTAAAATCGAAGGCACGGCAAACGAATTAAAAGCCGAAGCGAGCGGTGCCAGCACGATTGACGCGGAAAACTTAAAAACTGAAAATGCCGTGGTTGATGCCAGCGGCGCAAGCAAAGCAACGGTTTCGGCGACTAACGATTTGGACGTTGCCGCCAGCGGCGCGAGCAAAATTACTTATACGGGTGAGCCGAAAAATATCAAACAAAATTCTTCGGGAGCGAGTTCGGTATCAAAAAAATAATTTCAGCGAAGAGACAAAACTACCAAGGATTCGAGCGCAAGCAGAATGTTTGCGCTCGAATCCTTGCCAACGCAAAATCCTAATGTTTAGAGTCCACGCTTGAGCGTGTCTTCCGTCGGCGAAGCGCGACGGGCAAACCGCGTTCCGCAGTTTGAACTCTAAACTTTTGCCCAAACTCCAAAAACTTAATTGACAGCGCATTACTTTTGCTCAGGATTTATTGCCGGTTTTATTGCAACGATTAAGTTTCGACGGCTTTCGTCTTGATTCCCAACAAAGTATTTTCCGCGTCGAGTCCGACGACGTAAATATCCAGTTCAATTTTTCCGACTTTGAAAACTTTCAAATCTCGCAGATTATTTTCTAAAGTTTCCTTCAAACGAACGAATTTCTGCACATTTTCATTTTCTTCATCGCCGAACCATTCCTGAACTTTAGTCAACCGCGCAAAAAATCCGGCAAAATCTTTTTCCTCGCCCGCTGAATCCAATGCGCTGTTCGTTTGCGATAAAATTTCTTTTTTACTAACTTCGTCGGCACGATTACCGACAAAGGGCAGAATTTCCGCATCAGTTTCGCTGATATAAAACAAACCTTCAACATTTTCCTTTATTTTTTCAGCCAATTTGCCGCTCGATGACTCTTCGGTTGATTCAGTCAAAACT
>JAJAYR010000067.1 GCA_026786155.1 Pyrinomonadaceae bacterium | reverse complement strand
TTCGTTTCCGCGCGGCTCAGAGAGATGTCGTATTCGTAATCGGGAACGACGAGCGCGGAAACTTTTTCGCCGCCGTCTTCATCAATCAAACCGACGATTGACATTTCTTTGATAAAAACCGATTTGCCGTATAAATCTTCAATCTCATCGGGATAGATATTTTTGCCGTTCGAGTCAATAATGACATCTTTCGAGCGTCCGACGATGTAGAGATTTCCGTCTTCATCAATGCGTCCTAAATCGCCCGTTTTCAGCCATCGGTCTTGAAGCACGGCTTCGGTCGCTTCGTCGTTGTTGTAATAACCGAGCATCACGTTTTGCCCGCGAGCCAAAACTTCGCCGACACCGTTTTCATCGGGCGATTCAATTTTTACTTCAACGCCGGGAAGCGGTTTGCCGACGCTGCCGCGAATCAATTTATTTTCCGGTCGCGTAACGGTCAAAACTGGCGAAGATTCGGTCAAGCCATAGCCTTCCAAAACCGTGAAACCTAAGCCGTGCAAATCTTTTTGGACTTTTTCGCTTAACGCCGAACCGCCGGAAATCAGATAGCGCATTCGCCCGCCCATTCCCTGATGAATCGGGAAAAAGATAATCGGACCCAAATTGAAAAATGTATTATCGCGCAGCCAGGCGTTGAATTCGATGACGTTATCGGCTAAATCCGCGAACCAATCGCCGCGTTCCCGGAGGCGAGTTTTGATGCGG
Organism: Pyrinomonadaceae bacterium; assembly: GCA_026786155.1. Classification (GTDB taxonomy): domain Bacteria; phylum Acidobacteriota; class Blastocatellia; order Pyrinomonadales; family Pyrinomonadaceae. The sequence continues at coordinate 1,941 of JAJAYR010000067.1, read as the reverse complement.
CGGTGCAGCATTTCCCAGAGCGCGGGAACGCCGACCATTCCGGTAACGAGATTATTTTCGATGGCGCGGGCGAGTTCTTCGCCGTTCAATTCTTCGAGATAGGTAATCTGCGTTCCGTTGGAAAACGGTGTCAGAAATCCGGCGGAAAACTCGAAAGTATGGTGCATCGGCAAAACCGATAAAACGCCGTCGGTGATGTCCATATCGAGAACCGACGAGAGCATCGAAATCATATTGACGAAATTTTTGTGCGACAGCATCACGGCTTTCGGCGTGCCGGTCGTCCCCGAAGTGAAAATCAGCGACGCGACCGAATTCGACGCGATTTTGTTCGGCAGCAAAGTTTTCCGCCGCGCTTCCTCGGCTTCCGTCTGAATCTCGAAAATGTCGTCGAACGTATAAATCGGAACGCCGTCATCCTGACGGCTCTTGGCGATTGCTGACTCGTCGTTTGCCGAAGTTTTTGAACGCGCGGCGCGTTTATTGCCGTCAGGATGACGGCGTTCCTTCAGACGTTCGGCTAAATCTGGATTTTCCGCCATCAATTTCGGTGAAATAATAATCGCCGACGCTTCGCCCGCTTTCGCAAAGGCAATTATTTCGTCAATCGAACTCGCCGGATCAATCGGAATCGCCGTCGCGCCCGCCTTCAAAATGCCGAAATACGAGATTCCCCATTCGGGCATATTGTTGGCAAACAAAATCACGCGGTCATTTTGAGCGATGCCGTTTTCGGCGAAAAATCCGGCGGCGCGATAGGTTAATTCTTTGACATCGGCGTAAGTGTATTGCTCTTTTTTGCCGCCGCGCTCGATTTTCAAAGCGATGCGCGTCGGAAATCTTTTGACCGAAGTGTCAAACAAATCTAGCAAATCTTTGTAAGTGTAAAAGCGTTTCTCGATTTTTTTCAAATCTTCTTCCAACTGCGGCAGCACCCATTTTCTCATTCCGGGAAAATGCACTTTCAGCCAGTAGTCATACCAATCCAGTTTTTCGGGCGACCACGGCAGCAGATTTTCTTCGTCGTCCTTGACGAGCGACATCAAAGCCCGCAGATTATCGGCGCGATAAACGTAGGCGTTATCAATCATGAACGGCTTGAACATCGCAAAAGCGTCCATCGTCTCAGAAGTCGTCTGCTCAAAGGATTCGACCGATTTTTTCAAATCCGAAACGATATTTCCAAGTCGTCCGCCCGCCCAATTCGGCGCGGCTTTGTCGAGCAAATTATTCGCGCCTTTCGCCAATTTATTAAACATCGGCGCAGAGAATCTTTCGTAAGTTTTTTGGGAAACCGGAGTCGCTTCAATCACCGCCGCGAAGTTGTTGACCAATTTATTGCCCGTTTCCTTTTCCTTAAAATACTCGCGCTTGTAAAGCCCGACCAGCCCGACCATCCGCTTCATATCGTTCGGGTTGACATCGCCCGAACACGCTTGAAAAACGAGCGGCGGTTTATCATCAATCAGCGCATTCATCGCCGCGCCCAAAATCGCGCCCGCCACCATATCAACCGGAATAATATCCAAAACCAGCTTTTCGTTCACCGGAAAAATCGGCTGTCCGCGCAAAGCGATCAGCAGCAGCGGCGCAGTCGTCGTAAAACCTTCGTTCCAGCCGGGAAACGGATATTGATTGGCGGATTCGACGACCGACGGGCGCACCAGAATTTTTACGATGTCGTCTTGCTTGGCGATAATCTGTTCGGCAAGCGATTTTGAATAAGTGTAGATATTCGTCCAGCCCCAATACTCGGCGCGTTCCGCTCCGAGTTCGGTCGTGCGCTCCCGAATCCACATTTTGCGTTCGCGGAAAATCGCCGATTTTAGTTCCGTCTCATCGTCCGGATCGCGCCCTTCTTCTTCAAAACGGTTTCTGGCTTGCTCACGAAACTTCGCAATCTGAACCGCGTCTTCGGCTTCCTGCCGCGCCTGCTCCGAC
>JAJAYR010000066.1 GCA_026786155.1 Pyrinomonadaceae bacterium | reverse complement strand
TGTGTTCGTATCGCCATTCGGGATAATCGTTTTGAAATTTGCGAACGTCGCTCACATACCAAATATGGTCGCCTTCGCGGGCTTGGTCGGAGAGGCTGTAAGACAATTTTTTGCCTGCTGCTTCTTCGACAATCGAAATGGCTTCGAGCATCGAACAATTGCTGTAACGGCTGCCGCCGATGTTATAAACCGCTCCGGCTTTCGGGTTTTGATAAAAATGCCAGAACGCGCTGACCAAATCGTTCGAGTGAATGTTGTCGCGCACCTGTTTTCCCTGGTAGCCGAAAATCGTGTAATGCTTTTGATAAACCGCGCATTTGATTAAATACGCCAGAAAACCGTGTAGTTCCGCGCCCGAATGCGCCGGACCCGTCAAACAGCCGCCGCGAAAAACTCCGGTTTTAATGCCGAAATAACGCCCGTATTCCTGCGTCATCACGTCCGCCGCGACTTTGCTCGCGCCGAAAACGCTGTGTTTGGAATTGTCAATGCTCATCGTTTCGTCAATTCCGTGCGCGAAATACGGATGCGCTTCGTCAATTTCCCAACGCGATTCACGTTCGACGAGCGGCAAATTATTCGGCGTGTCGCCATAAACTTTGTTGGTCGAAGTAAAAATAAACGGCGCGTCCGGGCAAAACTGCCGGACGGTTTCGAGCATAATCAAAGTTCCGTTGGCGTTAACCGTAAAATCCGTCAAAGGCTCTTTCGCCGCCCAATCGTGCGACGGCTGCGCGGCGGCGTGAATCACGATGGCGACGTTTTTCCCGTATTTGCGGAAAATATCCCGCATCGCTTTTTCGCTGCGAATGTCTGCCGCGTAATGCACGAAATTCGGCAAAGTCTCTTTCAAACGGCGCGTATTCCAGTCAACCGAACCGTCTTTGCCGAAAAAATACTCGCGCATATTGTTGTCAATGCCGACGACTTGAAAGCCCTGCGCGTGAAAAAATTTAACGGCTTCGCTGCCGATTAAACCCGAACAACCCGTAATAACGGCGACACTCATATTCTTTTTTCCAAGTCTCTAAAATTCAGTTTGTTTTTTGTTTTCCTACACTCAATAGAGTTCTAAAAAAAATGATTTTCCACTTTTTGTGAAACCTCTAAAAAGCCGTTTAACTCTTTCGCGCCAGATAATAAATCCAGTGCGATAGATTATCGCGCTCGACTAATTTGCCTTCGGTGCTGTAAGCCTCGATGCCGACGAATCCGATGTCGGTCAATTGTTTGACCTGCTTTTCGATGCTGATGTAATAAAGAAGCAGCGAAAAGCGGTGGTCGCCGTCATTGATGATGGCGTAATCATCCGTGTAGATTTCGTGCTTTTTCATTTGATAATGCTTCGGCAAATGATACAGACAATGCAGAAAAAATATAAAATATTCGGCATCGAAATGAAATCTTTGCTGCCACGGCAGTTTATTGAAATGTTGATAATTTCGATTGTGCGAGGAGAACATAAAAATCCCTCCTTTTTTCAGCACCCGATAAATTTCGTTCAAGGCTTTCAGCCTGTCCTCATTTGCAATCGAATCAATCCCGTTATATGAAAAAAGAATAAAATCGAATCTGTCGGATTCAAATTCCTTTAAGTTCATCACATCGCCGCACAAAATCTTTGCGACGGGATATTTTTTGCCTGTTTCTTCGGCAAACTTAGCGACGTAATCAATGCCCGTGTAGTTATTACTGATTGACAACAGAAACTTGGTGGTTCTGCCGCCGCCGACTCCGATGTCGAGTATTTTTGAATCTCTAATTGTCGGGGACAATTTTTCTAAGAGAACTTTTTCGGCTTCCAAAAGTTTATCGACGCCCAGATAATATCTAATGACATCGGCTCTCGCGTAAGCTGTCTTATTTACGGAATTTGACAAAATTTGTGTCTGCATCTGACTCTCTCCTTTCTCTTGATTAATGAAAAAATTACACGCCCAGTCTTAAAGCAGCGACTTTCGGAGAATAAACTCCTTTCAAGCCGCGGGTGGATTCTTCGCACAAACTGATTCTGCCGAGCGCGAGCAAATCGGATTTCACCGGCAGATTGATTTTTCGTTCGGTCGTGACGGCGATTTCAAAACCGGCTTTGGCGACGGCGTTTTTGATGCGGGCGTTATATGCGCCGTTCGGATACGCGAAGGCAACGACTTTGCGGTTTAGCCGGCGTTCGAGTTCTGACTTGCCCGCGAAAATTTCGGTTTCCAGCGCGGCATCGTCTTCGAGCGGCAAAACGACGTGGTTCGCCGTGTGAAAACCGAAATCAATTCCTTTTCCCTGCATTTCACCGATTTGTTCCCAATCGAGCAATTGATATTCGCGCGGATATTCAAACGCACTTTCGCCGATTTTGCGTTCGAGTTCGGAAATCACTTTTTCGCGCCGGGCGTTCGGCAGATGCACGAGCGCGTCGCAGACGGCTAACGAATCGCGTTTGCCGGAAATTTTGGCGGCGTTTTCGATTCCGGCTTTTTCCAGCGCGGCGCGAATCGAGATTCGTTTTTCCGCCGCCAATTTGACGAGCCAGAAAATCCGGTCGTGGGCGAGAATTTTGCCGCCGCCCATAAAATTTGTCGGCAGAAAATTCACGGCGGGCAAACCGAGTTCATTCAAAATCGGAAAAGCGACTTCGTAGAAATCCAGATAACCGTCGTCAAAAGTGATGACGGCGAGTGGTCTTTTGACGCGGCGCGTGCCGTCCAAAAATGGCGCGGCGGTTTCGAGCGAAACTACTTCAAAAGCCGTTTGCAGAAGTTCGCAGTGCCGCCGAAAAGTTTCGGTGGAAACGACCAAACCGCGAATCGCCTCGCGTTCGGCTTTGGCGATGTCGGCGACGACGCGATGATACGCGACGATATTGACCGCGCCGCCGACAATCGGCGACGGCAAGCCGGTGCGCGTTTTGACCAGCGACGCGAGCGATTTCAGCGAGCGCGTCAAAAATAATTTCGGACTATTCATTTTCGTTTCGGCAGCCGCGCAAATGTTCGCGCAGCTTTTCGGCGTATTCGGCAATATCGAACCGTTCGCGGGCTTTTTGTTCGGCTTTCGCGCCGAAAGCCAGACGCAGATTCGGGTTTTCGATTAAAAAAGAAATTTTGTCGGCTAAATCTTCGACCGCGCCGGGCGCGAATAATAAGCCGTCAACTTCATTTTCGATTAATTCGGGAACGCCGCCGACATTCGTGGTAACGACGGCTAAACCGGCTGCCATCGCTTCGATGACCGACATCGGCATCGCTTCGGCGTAAGTCGGCAGGACGAAAATGTCGGCTTGGCGGAAAAACTCGACGCGCTTGTCCATCGAAACCGCGCCGGTAAATTCAATCCAATCGGCGATGCCCGCCGCTTCGCACAAAGGCTGGAGCGTCTCCGCGCCGTAACCGAGAAACGAAACCTTGAGATTCGGATTACCGCCGCGCCTCCGCAAAATCGCCAACGCCCGAATCAAATCGCGCTCGCCTTTTAATTTTCCGATGGCACCGACGAACAACAGGCGAATTTCGCTTCGCGTTTCATCTCGCAAAAGGCGATTGCCGCCGTTAAAAGCCGCCGTGTCAATCGCGTTCGGAATGACGACGACGCGCGAAGAACCGGCGAGTTTGCCCAATTGCCGCGCCGATTCGTCGGAAACTGCAATTAATTTGTCGCTCAAATTTAACGCCCGACGGATAAAAATTTTTCCGGCGCGGCTTTGAAACGGATAATAGTTATCAATATCTCCGGCGTGAAAATGCGCGATTGTTCGGCATCGAAAAATCTTCGCCAGCACGATAAAAATTGATTCGCGGTAAAGACTCGCGTTGCTGCCCAGATGAACGTAAATCGTTTCGGGCGGCGTAAAAATTAAATGCCGGACAAACTGCCCGATTGCCCGCAAACCGAGCCGAATCTTACCGATTTTATTAAAATCTTCGGCTTGCGACGCGATATAGAAAAACTCGAAATCTTCGTTCAGCGATGAATTGAGAATTGCCGCCGCTAAAGTCGTGATGCCGCCGCGCGTTTTCGTTAAGTGCATTCCGACCATTAAAATGCGCGTTTTTTTTCTCGCCGTCGGTTTGGACTGACGGGAAACCGGCGCGAAAGAGAACTTCTCGGTCGTCGGCATTTGAGATTTAGTCTCGCGCATTAAAACTTTATGTTTCTGCATTGAAATCACGCCCTAAACAAAGTGGCAATCAATCTTTACTTCCAGATAATCGGCAGGATTATCAGCAGACCGACAAACGAAACCGCCGCCGCCCGCCACAGCCAAAAGCCCTTCATTCGGAACGATAAATAGCCGACGACGACCAGCGACATCAAAAAAAACGAAAGCATCTGCGCCGTCGCCGCGCCGACCGCGCCGTATTTCGGCACGAGCAGCAGTCCGGCGCATAAGCCGATTGCCGCGCCGAAAATGTTGGCGAATAAATCAACGTGCTGGGCGTTCGCCGCGACCAATCCGCGGGCGGCGATGATGACGAGCGAAAAAGGCACGACGCTGACGGCTAAAATCTCCAGAGTCTGCGCCGCGTCCGCGTATTTTTCGCCGAAAAGAGCGGTCAAAACCACGCGGGAAAGCAGCGGCGCGAGCATCGCCGCCGCAGCGGTCAAAATCAAAGCGTAACTCGCCATCCGGGAAAGATACGAAGCCGCCGCGCCGACCGATTTTTCGTAATGACGAATCAGTGCGGGCTGCATCGAACACGCGTAACTCGCCGCGAAAATCGCCGCCGGAATCAAAAACCGCGAAGCGACTCCGAAACGCGCCGATTCGGTTTCCGCGCTCAAACGCGCCAGCAGAATAATCGGAATCTGCCAGTTTAGCGAAGCGAAAATAATCGTCCCGGCAAATGTCGGCGCGACTTTGGCAAGCGCGGCAAAATCGTTCCGGTCAAAAGCGAAAAGCGCGAGATTTTTTCCGGCGGCTAACAAATAAACGCCGAGCGCGACGATTCGGACGGCGACGAACGACAGACAAATCGCCCACATCGGATAGCCGAGTAAAATCAAAATCAGCGGAACGACGGTTCTGAGCGCGTTTTCGAGCGTCGTGACAATTGCCATCAAACGGGCGCGTCCGAATGAAACCGCGACGGTTTCGGCAAGTGTGATGGCGCCGGTCGGAACGAGTGCCGCGCTTAAAACGACGGCGGCGACGCGCACCGGCGCGGAATCGCTGACGAAAAAAACGCTCGCCGCCATCAACGCCGCGCAAACCGTGCCGGAAGCCGTCAAAAAAATCGCCGCGCTGCCGATGAAACGGAAAATTATATTTTTTTCGCCGCCGTCCGCCGTTAAATTTCGCTCGCGTCGGCGGCTGATTTCGCTCACGAGATACGGCGACAAACCGAGCGCGCAGACGTTATAAAACAGCGCGTAAAGTCCCATCACAATCGTAAATCTGCCGAGTTCCTCCGCGTCGCGCCACCGCGCGATAAAAATCCACAACAAAACGCTGTTGGCGACGCTCGCCGTTCCCGACCAGACGAGCCACCCCAAACCGCCCGCCACGCTTGGCATCGAGCGTTCAGCCTTTTCGATTTTGTCGTATTTCGACTCCTTCATTTTATCTTGAACGCGAATCGCGGCGCAGACGGCTTAACGCCAGAGTTACGCCGTATAAAAAAAACAAAGTTCGCATCGGCGGACGCGCCGAGCCGAGCGAGCCGGGTTCCTTCATCGCCGAGATGACGAAGGCGGAGAGTCCGGCAAAAACGGCTAAAGCGAGCGCGAACAGCAGACGGTCATCGCCGCGCATCGTCCGCCAATTTTCGACGAACGCCGCGCCAATCAACAGGCAAAAAATAACGCCGCCCGCTACGCCGACTTCCGCCGTCACGTGCGCGAACATATTATGAACCGGATTCGGAAAAACCTGACTGACGAAAATTCCGGTCCGGTCATATTTGGTCATCGTCGCCCGGTAATTGTTCAAACCGACTCCGACCAGCGGATTGTCCGCAATCATCTCTCCGGCAACTTCCAAAAGCGGCAGCCGAATCGCCGCCGAACCGTCGTCGTCAGCCGTCAAACGCTCGTAAATTTTGCCCGCGAACGGCGCAAAAAACAACACGGCGACTAAAATCGCCGCGCTCGCCGGAACGATGCGGGCTTTTCTCTCGGCGGGCGAAAGCCGATACCAGCCGCCGAAAATCAGAATGATAATCGCCGCCGTCAAACCGAACCAACTGCCCCGCGCCAGCGATAAAATAACGGCGATAATTCCCGCCGCGCCCGCCGTTAGCAAAATGATTTTATGTCGCGTCGGCAAATTTTTGACGGCGCAGACGACCGGCGCGAACACGAGCGGCAGCAAGGCGGAAACCACCCACGCCATTTCCGTCGGCGTTCGCAGGAAAGCCGGAACGCGCGATAGAACTTCGCTTTGCGTGCCGAGTATTTCGTCCTTCGTTCCCGTGCCGAAAAAATCGAGCGTCGTCGGGAAATTGAAAACGTATTGCGACAAAGCCGTCGCGCCCGTCAGCAGCAAGCCGAAAGCGACGAAGGCGAGTAACTCGCCGAGGCGTTCGCGCCGCCCGAAGTGCGAGGCGACGACGCAGGACACGAGTATCGAAGTCGCCAGCGAACCGAACGAAAACCAGCCGAGCCAGTCCGCGTCCGAATAAATTACCGAAACGCCCGCGCAAAAAAGTAATCCGGCGAACAACAGCGAAAAAACAATCGGAATCGAATTTTTTTCGCTCCGGTTTTCATCAATCGCCAAATCGTAAATCAATAAAATCAAACCCGTTACCAGCACGAGCGAAATGTTTAAGCCCGACGGGTCTTCGATTTCGTCAATTTTGAAAAAGTTGATTTCGCCCTTGAAAAAAAACGACGCGACGAAGGCGAACCTCACGAATACCATTACGGGCAGTTCAAGCGCGAACCAGATGAGGGCGCAAATGACGGTGAACGCGATTGCGCCGACGGGCGCGATTGATGATGAGCCAAGGATTATGATGCCCGCGCCGAAAATTATCGCCGCCGCGCCGACTGCGCCGATTGCCGCCGTTATTTTTGCTTTTTGAAATGTGGCGTTGTTGTGCAAAAGTTTAGTTGCGATTACGAAATTTAATGGTTTCTCACGATTTATGCTGACGGCGAAAACCTTCGGAATAGATGAGAGATAATAGATGATAACTGATAGATTAAAGACAGAAGAATACATCAGTTATCAGCTATTAAGCAGGTAAGCAAAAGTTTGGCGGCATTATGAAAAGTTCAGAGTCCAAACTTTAGTTTGTCTGCTCCGCCGTGCTTCGCTGGCGGAAGACACGCTCAAGCGTGGACTCTGAACGAAAGCAAAATGCTTCATTACTTTTGCTTGGGTGCTTATCTCTCATCTATTCCGAAGTAAAATTGTCGGTAAAATCTTTGAGCATAAAATTTGAATCATCACCCGAAATTGTAATTTCTACATTGCGCCGCTGCCGCGCAGGACGACCGGAATCGTTTTGAACATAATTTTGAAATCGAGCCGTAACGACCATTTATCGATATATTCGAGGTCTTGCAGAATCCAGCGGTCGAAATTGGTTTCGCTGCGCCCGGAAATTTGCCAGACGCAGGTGATTCCGGGTTTGACGCTGAAACGACGGTTGAACCACAGTTCGTCAAAGCGTTCAAAATCGCGCACCGGCAGCGGGCGCGGACCGACCAAGGACAATTCGCCGAGCAAAACATTGAAAAGCTGCGGCAATTCGTCCAAACTCGTTTGGCGAAGCCATCTGCCGACGGTCGTAATGCGCGGGTCGTTTTTGATTTTGAAAACCGGACCGGCGACTTCGTTTAATTTTTCGAGCGCACTCTGCCGCGCTGCCGCGTCCGCCGCCATCGTGCTAAATTTAAACATTTAAAATAATCGTTTGTTATAGCCGACGCGCTCCTGTATAAAAAAAACGCCGCCCGGCGAAGTCAGTTTGATTGCCAGCGCGACGGCGAACATCAAAGGCGCGAGCGCAATCAGCATAACTAACGCCGCGCAGAAGTCAAT
>JAJAYR010000065.1 GCA_026786155.1 Pyrinomonadaceae bacterium | reverse complement strand
GCCCATCCAATAAACGAAGTTACGTAATTGAACAAAAAATCTGAGTGGTTAGCAGATTGTTCCTTTTGTTTAGCAGCGAATAGTTAATAGCGAAGAGCGAACAGTTGCGTTCGCGGCATTATTCGCTTTTTGCTATTAACTATTCGCTGTTTATTCGGTAAAAATTACCGCTCAATTTAAACGCCGAAAAGCGGAGATTTTCGGGTCTCCGCTTTCTTGTTTTTATATTCCGCGCTCCGATTTTATTCTTCGCCGATAATAATTTCGCCTTCGACTTCGGAATCGGAAACGTCAATCAGCGACGCGCTCGTAACCATATCGCCGTCGTTCATTCTGATTAAAGTTACGCCCTGTGCGCTTCTGCCGGTCTGCCGGATTTTATCGGTTTCGAGCCGAATCAGTTTCGCCTGCTGCGTGATGATAATCACTTCCGAATCTTCATCAACGGGAAAAACGGCGACGACTTTGCCGGTCTTTTTCGTCGTTTTCATATTGATAACGCCTTTGCCCGCGCGTGATTGCAAACGGTAAGTGCCGACTTTCGTCTGTTTGCCGAAACCTTGTTCGCTAATCGAAAGCATTCGTTCCGATTCGTCGGTCGAAACCGCACACGCCGTGACGACGAAATCGTCTTTTCTCAAGCTGATTCCGCGCACGCCGCGAGCGACGCGACCGAGCGGACGCGCGTCTGCTTCGTTAAACCGAATCGCCATTCCGTCGTTCGTGGCGATGAAAATCTGCTTCGTGCCGTCGGTGATGAAAACATTCAGCAGTTCGTCGCCTTCGTCAATGTTGATGGCGTTGATGCCGTTGACGCGAATGTGCTGATACTGCGACAGCGCGGATTTTTTGACCACGCCTTTTTTCGTCACCATCACGACATAAACGTCGTCGGTAAAATCACGAACCGGCAAAACTTCGACCAGTTTCCGTTCGCCCGACAACTGCACGAGATTGACAATCGCCTTGCCGCGAGCCGCCGTATCGCCTTCGGGAATTTCGTGAACTTTGATTTTGAAAACCTGTCCGTTGTCGGTGAAAATCATCAGAAAATCGTGCGTCGAAGCCGTGAACAGATGTTCGACAAAATCGTCGCCTTTGGCTTTTCCGCCCAGTCGTCCTTTACCGGCGCGATGCTGTTTGGTGTAAGCCGAAACCGGCGTTCGTTTGATGTAACCGGCGTTCGTCACGGTAATCGCCACTTCTTCGTCGGCGATTAAATCTTCAATTTTCAATTCGATTCCCGCGTCAATAATCTGCGTTCGCCGTTCGTCGCCGAAGTTCTTTTTGATTTCCTTCAATTCGTCAACAATCACTTGCCGAAGAAGCTGCTCGTTGTTCAGAATTGATTCGAGTTCCGCGATAATTTTCAAAATCGCTTCGAGTTCGTCAATGATTTTCTGACGTTCCAAAGCCGACAATCGGCGAAGCTGCAAATCGAGAATCGCCTGCGCCTGAATATCCGAAAATTCCAGTACGCCGATAAATTTTTCCAGATTCTTTTGAAATTCCGCCGTCGTCTGTTCGGACGGTGCGCCGCGCCACGTTTTGATTTCGGCGAGGCTCGCAAAATTTCCCGTCAGCCACGCCTTCGCTTCGTCAATCGAACGCGAACTGCGAATCAGCGGAATAATGTAATCAAGCGCGTCAATTGCCTTGTTCAAACCTTCCAAAATATGCGCTCTGGCGTTGGCTTTGCGAAGTTCAAACTCCGTGCGGCGGCGCACGACTTCCCGGCGGAATTTGATGAACGCTTCGAGAATCTGCTTGAGATTCAAAACCTTCGGCTGCCCGTCAACAATCGCAATCATAATAATACCGAACGACATTTGCAGCGGCGTTAATTTGTAAAGTTTGTTGAGAACGACCTGCGGCACGGCATCGCGTTTGAGTTCGATGACGACGCGAATGCCTTCGCGGTTCGATTCGTCGCGGATTTCGGAAATCCCGTCGAGCCGTTTTTCGTGAACGAGTTCGGCGATTTTTTCAATCAAGCGCGATTTATTTAACTGATACGGAATTTCCGTGATCACGACGGCATCTTTCTCACGGTCGCCGCGCCCAACCCTGTCAATCGCCGCCTTCGCCCGCATCTGAATAATTCCGCGCCCTTCCCGATACGCGCGGTGAATCTCTTCACGCCCGTAAATAAACGCGCTCGTCGGAAAATCCGGTCCCGGAACATATTCGATAAGTTTATCAATCGTAATGTCGGGATTTTTAATCACCGCCACCGTCGCGTCAATGATTTCCGACAAATTATGCGGCGGAATTTTCGTCGCCATCCCGACCGCGATGCCTTCCGAACCGTTGACCAGCAGATTCGGAAAACGCGCCGGTAAAACCTTCGGCTCTGACAAAGATTCGTCATAATTCGGCTGAAAATCAACCGTTTCCTTTTCGATGTCGGCTAAAACTTCGGCGGTCAGCTACTGCATTCTGACTTCTGTATATCTCATCGCCGCTGGATTGTCGCCGTCTATCGAGTTATGAACGAAAATGCCGTCAGCTAAAAGAAAGTTGTGATGTTCGTCAACCGTAATGTCATAAACGTCCGCTTCTTCTTCCAACCAGTTAATTTTAATTATTTTGTGATTGTAATTTGATGAGGCAGTAAAAAATTTTACCTGCTTGGGTAGAGTAATCTCACCACCAAAGTTTATTGCCAAACCTTTTTCCTTGTTAAATTCGTCAGCCAAATGATGAACAAATTCGTGT
>JAJAYR010000064.1 GCA_026786155.1 Pyrinomonadaceae bacterium | reverse complement strand
GCTTCAGTTAATATGAGAAAACTTAAAAATTGCTCTACTTACTAGTCCGTAAATTAAATTTTCGAGGGTTCAGAGTTCAAACTTTAGTTTGCATTCCGCCGCGCTGCGCTGGCGGAAACACGCTCAAGCGTGGACTCTAAACTTTTGCAAAACACTCGTAAATTTAATTTCCAGACTACTTACCTCGGTTTTTAACCGTCGTAGCGTTCCTTGACCGGCGCGACTAGCAGAAAATCCCGCGTCATTCGTTCCGCGTAAATCTGCAAAAGTTCGCTGATTCGTTCCTGTTTCGGCGAATAAAAAATCAGCCCGACGTGCTTCGCTTTGGTTACGCGATAGACGATTTCCGCGTCCGTATAATGCGAAGTGTCGGGCGCGTCGTCTTTTGCCAGACACAAAGCGATGCCCGCAAAATCCTTTCGCAATTTCGGCGGTTTATACGGATGTTCTTTCGTCGAAATTTCCAATTTCGCCCATTCGCGCCATAGATTAAACCCGGCGGCTTGCTCCAAAACAATGGCGACATACGCGCCGCCGACGCGACACGCCACCTCCAGCAGATAAAATTGTCCGGTTGCAGCGCACTGCAAAAATTCGGCGTGGGAAACTCCGTTTTCGTATTCAAAACCTTGCAGAAGTTTTTTGTTTAATTTCTCTAACTCCTTTCGCTCTTTCGATTTATATGGCACGATGGAAGTCGTAAAAACTCCGCCCTGATGCGTTACCGCGAGCGGCGGCGTGCCGTATTCGCTGACACCGGCGGCGACGATTTTGCCATTTGAGACAACCGAATCAACGTGAAAAACTTTGCCTTCGATAAAGCGTTCAATCAAAAATTGCGAAGGATGGTCGCGCCACGTTCCGCGACTTTCCAAATCGGTCAGAACATCCCAAACCTGTCCCGCCGTCGCGCATTTTCTGATGCCGAACGCCGAAACCTCCGTGCGCGGTTTGACCACCCACGGCGCGGGAACTCGTTCGAGATATTCGTTAATTTCCGACGGATTAAACGCGCCGACGAATTCGGGACACGCCAGACCGGTTTCGACGGCGAGATTTCGCATCCGCAATTTGTCGCGGAAACGCCGCGCGTAACTGTCGGAAATGCCTTCAATCTGCAAATGTTCACGCGCTTGGGCGGCGGTCAAAACGTCGAATTCGTCCAAACCGACGAGGCGGTCAATCGGCTGATTTCCCGCGATGTTGGCGACCGCGCGAACGTAATCTTCCGCCGCCGCGCCGCGCTCGACCGTTTTGACATCGCTCAAACTCGTCCACGTCCACGGATAATCGAGCAAATCCTTGCGCGTAACGAGCGTCACCTGCCAACCGGCGTTGTGGCATTCTTCCAGAAATTCGTTACCTTTGTGTTCGCTGGCAATGCAGACGATATGCTTTTTCATATAAAATTTGTCCTTTGTTAATTAAGAAAAAGCGAGCAGATCGCTTTGTATTCAACTGACAAAGGACGAAGGACAAAGGACTAAAAATCACTTCTTCCGCCAAATCGAGTCAAGACTCCAATCGCCCGCGCCTTTGAGCAGGAAACAGAGCGCGATAAAAAGATATAAAAACGCTAATTCTTTTTTACCGAACGGGTCATTCAGATGAACGCCGACGAGTGCGACGAGCATCGTGACGGCGATGAAAAAACTCGACAGGCGCGTGAACAATCCGAGCGCGAGAAACGCGCCGCCCAAAAATTCCGAAAGTGCCGCCGCCCACGCGAAAACCGTCGGCGCGGGAAAACCGATATTCGCCGTTCCCGCGATGAATTGTTCCGAAGGCGGCAGTTTTCCGATGCCGTGCGAAAGAGCCAGAGCCACGCCCGCAAAAATCCGCAAAAGCGTCAAACCCGCATTCGCCAGCGGCGAAAGCCCTGATTCGCCGCCAAAAAGCAATTGTTTCAACATTCGATTTTCTCCAAATTCGATTTTATTTTGCGCCGAAAGAATGGCACAATTTAAGCGTTCAGACAACAAAAGGTTATTATTTCGACACTAACAAAAACGAACGATAACTTGCAAATTTGGGCAGTTTAAGAATTGGAGTAAATTTTTATGGGCGAAATTGATTTAGCAAATTTTATCAGTCATCTTTTAATTTATATGGTCGTCTTGCTTTTGGCGATTTCGGCGCACGAAGCCGGACACGCCTGGATGTCGTATAAATTCGGCGACGACACGGCATATATGTTGGGGCGCGTAACCTTGAATCCGGTCGCGCACACCGACCCGATTGGAACACTCTTGATTCCGATTATCTCATTTATTTTCGGCGCATTCGGCGGCGCGTTGGGTTCGATTCCGCTCATCGGCTGGGGCAAACCGACTCCGGTTAATCCGCGCAAATGGACGAACTACAAATGGGGAAATGTAATGGTTTCGGTCGCGGGTGTTTTGGCGAATTTGATTTTGCTGATTATCGGTATTGTTTTGGCGAAAATTTTGATGACCCAGGGATTTACGCCTAACGATTTTCTTTATCGAGCTACGAATCCGCTCGTTATTTTTGTCAGCAACTTGATGATTTTGAATCTTTCGTTATTCGTTTTTAATCTGTTGCCGTTCCCGCCGTTGGACGGAAGCAAAATTCTCTCGACTTTTCTGCCCACAAGTTTTGAGCCGGTTTTCAGTCTTTTGGAACAATACGGTTTTCTGATTTTGATGGCTCTCATTTACATCGGAGTTTTTAGTTTAGTTTTTTATCCTTTTCGTAAAGCTCTTGAATATACTTTATTCGCAATTTATTGATTTCTATGAAAAAACGCATTTTTAGTGGCGCACAGCCGACGGGCAATTTGCACATCGGCAATTATCTCGGTGCGCTCAAAAATTGGGTCGCGCTGCAAGACGAATACGAAAGTTTTTTCTGCATCGTCAATCTTCACGCCGTTACTCTGCCGCAAAAGCCGGAAGTTCTGGAGCAGAAAACTCTAGATCTAGCCAGAATTTATCTCGCTTCCGGCATCAATGCTGAAAAATCAACGATATTTATTCAATCGGACGTTTCCGAACACGCCGAACTCGCGTGGATTTTGTCGTGCATCGCCAGAATGGGCGAACTCGAACGAATGACGCAGTTCAAGGACAAAGCTCGAAAATCTATTCCACCGGGCAAAGTTAATCCATCATTTTTGCAACTGCGTGAGTTTTTCGCCCAGCAACAAGCTGAATCAGAAAACACTCCAGAGTGGGACATAGATATTTCAAACATAACTGCGGTTAAGGAGGAACTTGGACGAAGGTATGAGCCTGGCACCCCTCAATACTATGAAGCAATGCAACGCGCTAATGATTTAATTGAGAACAATAACACCAAACGAGCCAGCGTCGGGCTTTTCACCTATCCGGTTTTGATGGCATCAGATATTCTGCTTTATAAGACGAATCTCGTTCCCATCGGGCAAGACCAGAAACAGCATCTCGAATTAACGCGCGATTTAGCGATGAGATTCAACCGCGATTTCGGGGAAACTTTCACGATTCCCGAACCGTTCATTCCGCCAATCGGCGCGAAAATCCAATCGCTGCAAGACCCGACGAAAAAGATGTCGAAATCGGATGAAAATTTAAACGGTTCGATATTTTTGCTTGACGATGCGGACACGATTCGCAAAAAATTCAAAAAAGCCGTAACTGATTCAGGAACCGAAATCACTTTCGACGATTCGCGTCCAGCGAT
>JAJAYR010000063.1 GCA_026786155.1 Pyrinomonadaceae bacterium | reverse complement strand
CCGCAAAATTATTCGGGAGTTGTTCTGAAATTTCCGCCACCGTTTGAAAGCATAACGGGAAAAAACTTTTTTATGCAAGCAGCTAAGGAACGTGTAAAAAATAACTTGTAACTCGCGTTACGCGCTAGCGCGGCTGTGCCGCCTGATGTGCGGCGATGGCTACGCCTCGCCGGAATAGTTTCATTAAATTCTTTGCGGCTCTGCCTCCGGCGGCGGAGCCGCAAAGATTGGGTGCGGTGACGGAAAGGCACAGCCTTTCCGCACATCAGTCGGCACAGCCGCGCTAGCGCGTAACGCGAGTTACAAGTTATTTTTTACACGTTCCTTAGCTGCTTGCATAAAAAAGTTTTTTCCCGTTATGCTTTCAAACGGTGGCGAAAATTTCAGAACAACTCCCGAATAATTTTGCGGCAAGCGGTTTGGCGAAAACCGATGCGGAACTCGTGAAAGAGTGTCGGCGCGGCAGTGAACCGGCGTGGAACGAACTCGTCGAACGCTTTCAACGCCTGATTATCACGATTCCGCGCCGCGCCGGTCTCACGGAAGAACAATCCGCCGATGTTTTTCAGGAAGTTTTTTTAACGCTTTTTGAAAAACTGGAAGAAATCGAACAGCCGGAAAAAATTCGTTCGTGGCTGGTAACGACCGCGAAATTCAAAACTTGGGGCGCGGTGCGCGGCGCGAAAAATCATTATTCGCCCGCGACCGACGAAGAAATGGAAGCGGAAATGGCGAATCTGCCCGATAATACGCCGCTCGCCGACGCGCGTTTAATCGAACTCGAACAACAGCATCAAATCAGAACCGCTTTGAAAGAATTGGAAGAAAAATGTCGGACGATTCTTTCGATGATTTACCTGCGCGAAACAGCGGCGAGTTACGCGGAAGTCGCAAGGCGAATCGGTGTCGGCGAAACGAGTATCAGTCCGCTTCGCGCGCGCTGTTTAAAGAAGTTGGCGAAAATTCTGGGGAAATGAAACTAAGGGAAAATGTTAAATGGAAAGTGGAAAATGGAAAACCAATGAATAACGGATAACGGATAACGGGAGATTAAATTGTTTATTTTATTATCCATTTTCCATTATTTTTAAACTTGTCTTTTTTGTCTGATAACTCACACTGTTAGTTTGAGGACGAAAAAACGATGAATTCG
Organism: Pyrinomonadaceae bacterium; assembly: GCA_026786155.1. Classification (GTDB taxonomy): domain Bacteria; phylum Acidobacteriota; class Blastocatellia; order Pyrinomonadales; family Pyrinomonadaceae. The sequence goes on along the minus strand of JAJAYR010000063.1, from coordinate 5,448 downwards.
ATGAGCGAACGACAAATCAACCAAATAATCAATTTGCTGCAAACCGACGATTCGGCAGACGCGCCGCCGGACGCGATTCGTTGGGCGAAAAATTTATTCTTAACTCGTGTCGCCGCGCCGAAAAAATCAATCGTGCAGCGGGTTTTAGCGGTTTTGCAAATGGATTTGTCGCCGAACAAAGCCGCGTTCGGCGAGCGTTCCGCGTCGGCTTCGCAAGCGCGGCAGATGCTTTTTCAAGCGGGTGAAAACGCTCTGGACATTCGCATCGCGGAAACTGAAAAAGGTTTTAGTTTGCACGGGCAAATCTTGGGCGAAAGTTTTGCCAATGCTAAAGTTCAAATCGGCGAGTTTGAAACGACCGCCAACGAAACCTGCGAATTTAAGTTCGCGGAAATTCCAAACGGCAAATACAATTTGATTGCGCGAGGCGGTGAAAAGGAAATTGTTGTTGAAGATTTGGAACTAAATTAAGTAGTCTGGAAATTAAATTTGAAGGTGTTTTGAGTTCAAACTTTAGTTTGCCACGCCCGCGAAGCGCGGCGTGAAGCACGCTCAAGCGTGAACTCAGAACTTTTCCAGAATGTTAGAAAACTTAATTTACAGACTAATTAGCGGTATTTTGACATTCTTGGGCAATTTAACAAATGTCGTGATTAAACTTTAACAGGCGGGCAATGCTCGCCTTTTCTTTTGGATTTATGAAATCTCAATCTATAAATTTGCAGAAATTAGCGAAAAGACTCATTGCCACCGAAACCGCGTCCGGGCGCAAATCGCTGCTCAAAAATGTTTCTAAAGCCGACTTTTTAGAACTCGCCAAAGCGGTCAAGGAACTTTGCTACTCATATTGGACGAGCGAACCAACGAAAGCCCAAAATTCCGCCGGAGTTTTGCAAATAATCTATAAACTGTCGCCGCAGAAAGAAATCAAAGCCTATCTGGAATGGATTAGCGGAATATCGGAAATTACTCGCGGCAAACTTAGTTCTGCTGTAAAGAATTTAGATAAATCAGCCTTAACTTTTCTTTCTCTCGGAGAAGATAATGAAGCTGCACAGACACAAGTCAGCAAACTTTATGTGTTAGCTTTTCTGGGAAAATATGAGGAAGCAATCGAGTGTGGGGAAAATGCGCTGAAGGTCTTTGAAAATTACGGTGATGAACTCGCCGCCGGTAAAGTTGAAAAAAATTTGGGAAACGTCGCTGCGCGGCAAGGCAACGAATCTATCACCGAAAAGTATTATCTGAAGGCTCGTCAGCGTTTTTTGAATGTAAAAAACATAGAAGAATTGACGATGGCAGAAAATAGCCTAGCCAATACTTACGTCGAACTCAACAATTTTCGCAAAGCTGAAAGTTTTTATTCTCAGGCATTAAATAGTGCTAAAGAAGCAAAAATGTTTGTCACGGAAGCGGAAATCGAAGCGAGTATGGGCAATCTCGCGCTTTTTCGCGGACAACTCGACCGTGCCTTAAAATATCTGGAAATTTCGCGGCAGAAATACGAAAACTTGAAAATGCCGCATCAGACGGCGATTGCCGAACTGGAAATCGCCGACGTTTATCTCGAATTGAACCTGACTGAAGAAGCCTTGGCGATTTATAAAACGGTCGCGGAGAAACTTCAAAATTTGAAGATGCGCGGCGAAGAAGCCAGAGCGCGGGCGAGTTTCGGGCGCGTCGCCGTTTTGAGAAACGATTTTTCAACGGCACGAAAGCAATTGAAAAAGGCGGCGCGATTATATGTTTTGGAAAAAAACACCGTCGGCGCGGCAACGGTAAAAATCGCACAGGCAAATCTCGAACTCAGTCAAACAAATTATAAAAAGGCTCGGCAAATTTCCGAAGAAGTCAGCCGACTGCTGCTTGCATCGGAGAACCTGCGTCTCAAGTTGTCCGCCCGATTTAGCAAAGCCGAAGCCTTACGAAATTTGAATGAAAACGAAAAAGCAGAAAAAGAATTATTGCTGGTTTTCGCCGATTCTATCAAAAACGAACAGCCGAATACGGCGCAGGCGGCGCAGATTTCGCTCGGCAAACTCGCTGTCGGGCGAAGAGATTTCCGCCGTGCCGAAAGTCATTTCAAACAAGCGATTCGATTGATTGAAACCGTTCGCGCACCGCTCGCGGCGGAAGAATTTCGGATGGCTTTTCTGGCGAATAATCTCGCGCCGTTTGAACATTTGGCGGCGATTTATCTGGCGGAAAACAAAATTAAGAAAGCATTTCTCATCACCGAACGAGCGCGGTCGCGGTCTTTGACGGAAAATTTAAGCGAAAATTTTACGGCATCGAAAAATCCGAAAGCATCTGGAAATTTGAGTAAAAAGCTGGAAAATTTGCGTGAAGAATTAAATTGGTTTTACAGCCGTTTGAATCGCGCTGACGAATCGGAAATTAAAAATTTACAGACGGAAACGGGCAAACGCGAAAAGCAAATTGCCGACGTGATGCGGCAGATTGCCAGCACGCGCTCAAGCCGCGCCGATTTCACCGGACAAACGGCGGCAAATGAAACGGAAAACTTCAAACTCCTGCAAAAAAGTCTCGGCGAGCGAAAAGCGTTAATCGAATTCGTCAATTCGGGCGGCAACCTTTCGGCGTTCGTCATAACCGATGGAAAAATCCAGTATTTCGAGAGTTTAGCGAAGGAAAGCGAAGTTTTATCGCTGCTCGAAAGTTTGCAGTTTCAATTCGGTGCGCTGCGTTACGGCGCGAAAAATCTTGGAAAATTTGTTGACGAACTGAAAAAACGCGCCGATTTTTATTTGCGAAAACTCTATGAAAAACTATTCGCGCCGCTCGAAAATTTTGTCGGAAACCGCGATTTGGTCATCGTGCCGGTCGGCGCAACTAATTACGTTCCGTTTCACGCGCTTTTCGACGGCGCGAAGTATTTGATTGAAACGCGCGAAATCGTTCACGCGCCGGGCGCAACCGTTTGGCAGTTTTTAGCGTCCAAGCGGCAGAAAAAATCCGACCACGCTTTGCTGATTGGTTACGCCGACGAACGGATTCCGCTGGTCAATCGGGAAATTGAAACGCTGAAAAAGATTTTCCCGCATGCGGAAAGTTTTACGGGCGAACGGGCAAATGTCGCGGCTTTTATAAAAAACGCGGCGAGATTCGACATTTTGCATCTGGCTTGCCACGGGCAGTTTCGCCCCGAAAGCCCGCTGTTTTCGAGTCTGCATCTGGCTGACGGCTGGCTGACGGTGCGCGATATTGCCGCGCAAAAGTTAAAAGCCGAACTCGTTACCCTGAGCGCGTGCGAAACGGGTTTGAACAAAATTTTTGCGGGCGAAGAAATTTTAGGTCTTGCCAGAGGTTTTCTGTCGGCGGGCGCGAAATCTTTGCTTTTGAGTTTGTGGACGGTCAATGACGAAGCGACGGGCGATTTAATGCAGAAATTTTATGAGCAGCGACAAACGGGAAAATCGTCGGCGAAATCTTTGCAAATCGCGCAAAAAAATTTTATCGAACGCGGCGTTCATCCATATTTCTGGTCGCCGTTTTTGTTAATCGGAAAATAATTTTTCGGCAAATGTCTTTTTGCCTGATTTGAAAACACTGTGTCGGCGGCAGATGTAAAGTTGTGAGGCGGCAAATGAATAAATTTATCAAGATAAATCGGTTAAAAATTTGGCTGGCGTTTTTCGTTCTTTTTCTAACGAGCGGTTTCGGACAGAAAATTCTTGCCCAAAATAATTGCGATTGTGCGCCGAACGAAGTTATTTTTGAACTTTTGAGTCCGGCAAATTTACCAGCCGTCGCCGCGCAGTATAAGTTGATAACAACGCCGCTCGGACAAGTCGGAACGCCGCCGACTTACCGGATGGAAATTGACCGGACGCAAACGACAAACACGCCATCGCAAATAATTTCGGCGATGGTGAGCGATGGGCGCATCACCAAACCGGAAGTCAATCGAAAATTATCGGCGGCTGAACGTGAAGGTTTATCTTGGACGCTCGGACGCTCTTGGAGCATCGGGCGTTCGTGGAGCATCGGCGGCAGCGCGAAAGGTTACAACCGGCAATGGTTTCCCGATAAAATCCGGCTTGACGAAGCGCATCAGATTTCTAAAGGCGACGGCGTAACGATTGCCGTTCTCGACACGGGAATTGATTTGTCGCATCCGGCTTTTGCGGGAAAGTTAGTCGCGGGTTACGACTTTGTTGACAACGACACTAATCCGAGCGAAGTCGGCGCGTTGCGGCAAGGCGCGTTCGGACACGGAACGCACGTTGCGGGAATTATCGCCCTGACCGCGCCGAACGCGAAGATTATGCCGATTCGCGTGCTTGATTCAAATGGCGAAGGCGAACTCTGGCGCGTTACGCAAGCCGTAATTTGGGCGGCAAATCACGGAGCGCAAATTGTTAATATCAGCTTCGGTTATCCCGATAATGTCGAACTTTTGAAAGATTTGATTGACGATTGCGACGACGGCGTAACGCCCGACGGAAAAAACTTTACGGAAATCGGCAGCCATAGATTGGCGGCTATTATCGGCGCGGGCAACAGCGGCAATCTGCGCGACGGTTTCGGCGAACCGCTGAAAACTTATCCGGCGGCGGAACGCGCCAACAGCGTCAGCGGCATTTTAGCCGTCGGCGCAAGCACCCGTTTTGATGTGCTGGCGGATTTTTCGGCGATGAATCGCGGCGACATCGGCGGCGGCAACCGTTGGATTCGGTCGGTCGCCCCGGGCGAGAATATCATCAGCGCGTTGCCGGGCGGTCGTTACGGTTTGTGGAGCGGAACTTCGATGGCGGCTCCGGTGGCGGCGGGCGTGGCGGCGTTGGTCAAATCGCAAAATCCGCCGATGACTCCCATCGAATTGGTTAACCGGATTGACGCTACCGGAATCGAATGGGATTGTTTTTTGTCGAGAAGAAATATCACGATGAAAACGAGCCGCCTCGACGCGCTGTGCGCCCTGACCAATTCGCCAAGCTGCGGCGTTCCGCGCAACGGCATTTGCCCCGAATAATCTTTTTCAATCTGACGAGTTCTATAAAAAAGCCGATGTAAATTTACGTCGGCTTTTTTATTTCCAAAAAATTTTGAAATCATTTGTCTTTTTCTCCAAATCTTCCGCACTGTATAACTGAAAAATCATATTTGAAGCGAATCGGCTTCAGGATTACAAAGAAAAACGAAACATAAATTTAGGAAGGTGAAAATAATGAAACGAAACGAAAACAAATTTAAACATGGGCGTGTTTTGAATGTCGCGGTCGCCATTTGCGCCGCGCTGATTTTATCGGTTTTGCCGATTTCGATGATGGTTAATGCCAGCGAAAACGCTTTGGGCGGCGTTCCGGTATTGGTCAGAACGGCAAATTTAGTGTCGCCGACCGGCAGCGTTAATCCGCACGGCGATGCGACTTATGAGGTTTATGACAGCGGACAGCGCGAACTAGAAATCGAAGCCGAAGACGT
>JAJAYR010000062.1 GCA_026786155.1 Pyrinomonadaceae bacterium | reverse complement strand
GCGCAAAATTTACCGCGCGATGATTGGCGAACCGGCGGCGAATGAACTCGAACCCGTCGCGCTGACGTGGACGGTTTTTCGGGAAAGATTGGGCGATTCGAGCGACGTTCTATTGATAGTTATCGCCTGCGTTTGCGTGTTTGCCTACGTCGGCATTTTGTTTTTCTCGTCGTTTTTCACTTACCCGGAAGGCATCGGCAAAGCGTTTGAGGCTTACGCCATTTGGACGAAAACGGGCAGCAAAGACCACACGCAGAACGGCAATTACGCTTATCTCAAATGGCTTTTGAAAGTTGAATCGCCGATTTTGATTCTTTCGTCAATCGGGTTTTTAATCGCGCTCGTCAAAGCGCGGCATCGGTTCGCCATTTTCGCGGGCTTTTGGGCGTTCGGACTGTTCGCGGCTTACACGATTATTCCGTATAAAACGCCGTGGCTCGCCCTGAGTTTTACTTTGCCGATGTGCATTATCGCCGGTTACGGCATCAACGAAATCATCGCTTCACGCGATAAAGCGGTAAAAATTCTCGGCGTTCTTTTGACCGTTTTGGCGACGGGCGTGCTGGGTTATCAAACCTACGATTTGAATTTTCTGCGCTACGACGACGATTCGATGCCGTATGTTTATGCTCACACGCGGCGCGGATTTCTCGATTTAATTGCGGAAATCGAGCGTTACGCCGACAAAAGCGGCAAGGGCAAAGACGCTTCCATCGAAATCGTTTCGCCCGATTACTGGTCAATGCCGTGGTATATGCGCGATTATCCGAAGGCGATTTTTCACGCGCAGTTGATTGATGCAAACACGGCGGAAATGATTGTCGCCTCCGACGCGCAAACCGCGCAGTTGAGCCAGAGATACGCGGCGCATTACAAAGTCGCCGGAAAATATCCGCTGCGTCCGGGCGTTGATTTATACCTTTTAGTCAGAAAGGATTTGGCGGACGCGGATGCCAAAGAAATTTATCAGCTTGAGGAAAAAGCACCGTAAATTTAATAGACATTATTGGAAATAAGAGATTTGCCCGCGAAAGGACGCGAAAGAGCGCGAAAAAAAGATATTTCGGAAAAACTTTCGCGCTCAATTTGATAATTCAGACAAATCTCGCGCTTTTTCGCGCCTTTTCGCGGGCAAAAAATTCTCGTTATCCTAATAATCAAAGAATGTTTTATTTCCGATAATGTCTAATGAATTGTCAGAACCCCGAACGGTAGTGAGAAGGTAAAACTTTACCAAGTCGCTATCGCCCGATGGCGTTCTGACCCGTCAATTCTTTTTGATTATCCTTCGTTTTTCCTCGTGGACAAATAAAAATTATGAGCGAAACAATCCGCCACGCCGACGGGCGAATTGAACTGCAAACCGAAGCGTTGCAGTCAATCAAAACGTCGCCGCTTTACAACGAAGACCTCGCGCCCGTGCCAATCGAAAAGCGCAATTGGACGACGTATAACTACGCCGCGCTGTGGATTTCGATGGCGCACTGCATCCCGACTTATATGATGGCTTCGGGCTTGATTTCGGCGGGAATGAATTGGTGGCAGGCACTTTTGACGATACTGCTCGGCAACATAATCGTTCTCGCGCCGATTTTGCTGAATTCGCATCCGGGAACGAAATACGGCATTCCGTTTCCCGTGTTTGCGCGGGCGAGTTACGGGACCATCGGTTCAAATCTTCCGGCGTTGATGCGGGGAACAGTCGCTTGCGGCTGGTTCGGGATTCAGGCGTGGATTGGCGGCGCGGCGTTGCAGACGTTTTTCGCGGCGTTTATTCCGAACTGGCAGACGCTGCTCGGCGGCGCAGTCGGCGGACACACGCCGACCGAATGGCTCTCGTTTCTGATATTTTGGGCGATGAACATTCTCATCATTTTTCGCGGAATGGATTTGCTCCGGCGCGTCGAAAATTGGGCTGCGCCGTTTGTTCTGGTGATGACGGCGATTCTGCTGGCGTGGATTTTGTATCAGGCGGGCGGCGTTGGATTTTTATTAAGCGAACCCGGAAAATTTCAAACTTTCGGTGAATTTTGGACGATTTTTATTCCGAGTCTAACGGCGATGATTGGATTTTGGGCGACGCTCTCGCTGAATATGCCGGATTTTACGCGGTTCGGCAAAAGTCAGCGCGAACAGGTCGTCGGGCAAGTCATCGCGCTGCCTTCGACGATGGTTATTTTCGCGGCGATGGGAATTTTGATAACTTCGGCAGCAGTTGTAGTTTTCCCGCAGATGAAACCCGAAGAACTTTGGGACCCGGTGAAACTTGTCGGACAATTTTCACAGCCGCTGGTCGTGGCGATTTCGATGTTCACGATTGTCGTCGCCACTTTGTCGGTCAATATCGCGGCGAATGTCGTTTCACCGGCGAACGATTTCGCCAACGCTTTTCCAAAATACATTTCGTTTCGCACGGGCGGTTTGATAACCGGAATCATCGGGATTTTGATGCAGCCGTGGAAATTGTTGGCTGACCCGAGCGGTTATATTTTTAGTTGGCTGCTCGGTTATTCCGGCGGACTCGGTTCGATTGCCGGGGTTTTGATTGCCGATTACTGGATTATTCGCCGAAAGAATCTAAATCTCGGCGATTTGTATCGAACGAAGGGAATTTATCAGGGCTGGAATTGGCGGGCGGTGGTCGCCACAATTTTAGGCTGTTTTTTCGCGTGGGTCGGTTTGTTGTTCGAGCCGCTGAAAATTTTGTATGATTATGCGTGGTTCGTCGGTTTCGGCGTTTCGTTCGCCGCACATTATGTTTTAATGAAAATATCTCCGCCGAAAGAAGAGAGTAGTGCCGTGCAGAAGTAAATTCTTAAAGTTTTGAGTTCAAACTTTAGTTTGACCGCCAGCAAAGCGCGGCGGAAACACGCTCAAGCGTGAACTCGGAACTTTTCCCCGATTTCCAAAACACAGGTTACACAACAGTAATTTATGAAACAGAAATTAAAAATCCTCGTCGTTTTTGCCATTTTAATTTTCGCCGTTCTGATATTTTCGCAAAGCAGACAACAGGCGCAGACGCAAATCGAAACCGCCGGACAAAAGTTTAAAAACATCAAAGTTTTGAACGAGATGCCCGCCGACCAGATGGGCAAAGTAATGAATTTGATGGCGGCATCGCTGGGCGTAAATTGCAGTTTTTGCCACATCGGAAACAATTTTGAAAAAGACGGAAACGAACATAAAGACATCGCTCGTGAGATGTTAAAAATGACTTTCGCGCTGAACAAAACTTATTTTGAAGGTCGCCCCGAAGTTTCGTGCGCCACTTGTCATAACGGTCTGGCGCACCCGCAATCCGCGCCGAATTTGAATTTAACGAAAGCCGAGATGCGCCCGAAACAGCCGACAACAAAGCCGACGATTGACCAAATTTTAGATAAATACGCGCTCGCTTTGGGCGGCAAAACCAATCTCGAAAAAATCACTTCGCGCTATATCAAAGCCAATCGCGTCGAGCCGGACGGCACGACCGAACCGGAAGAAGTCTGGCAAAAATCGAACAAAATTCTGATTGCGACGAAATACGGCGATTACTTGGTGACGGAAGCCTTCGACGGAACGACCGCGTGGAAGCGCGGCAACGCGGACGAAATCAAACTGAAACCCGACGAAGAAGAACAGATAAGACGCGAGGCGGGACTGTTCGCGTCGGCGAATCTGACGGCGATTTACCCGAAAATGGAGTTCGGAATCGTTGACAAAATTGACGGGCGCGAAGTTTATCAAATCCGCGCGACGACCGCCGGAAATTTGCGCGAAAGACTTTATTTCGACGTAAACAGCGGCTTGCTCGTCCGCCGCATCGCGTCAACGCCGACGATTCTCGGAAATTTTCCGTATCAGGTTGATTACCATGATTACAAAAATTTCGGCGGCGTGAAATTGCCGACGACCGTTCGGTTTGCTTTACCGAATATCGTTTGGACGCGGAAGATTTTAGAAGTGAAAATCAATACGCTGGTTGACGACGCGAAATTTAAGCCGACAAAAGAAAACTGAAAATTATTGGCAGCATTTCACCTCGTATGAACG
>JAJAYR010000061.1 GCA_026786155.1 Pyrinomonadaceae bacterium | reverse complement strand
GTTCAATTTCTTCAATCTTTCGCGCCGCGTCTTCTGCCCAATGCGCCGCCGTATATTTAACTTCGGGCGCGACGTAATCAATCAAATGATGCGGAACGCCGCGCATTTCTTCGAGCGAAGGTTTCGCCGTCGCAATCTGAATTTCCTGATAAATCTGCACCGAATCGCAATTGATTATTTCGGTGTTTCCCAACCGCCGGGCGAGTGCGACTCCAATCTCGGTTTTCCCCGAAGCCGTCGGTCCGGCAATCGCGTAGATTGGTTTTTTATTCGTTTCTTTTTCCACAGAGGACCCCGGATAACACAGAGAAAACCAAAAGACCGGCAAAATTATTTCGCAAAAAAAAGTCGGGATAGCGCAATTAGCAATAAAATGCCGAGCAGTATCAGCGAACCGCTGATTTGATTTCGAGAAAAGCGCATAAATTTGCCGATTCAAAACTAATAAGCCCGCGTTAAATCAACATTCGTATAATAATGCTTGATAATCGCGTCGTATTTCACGCCCATTTTCGCCAAGCCGTAAGCACCGTATTGGCACATTCCAACGCCGTGTCCCCAACCGCGCCCCGTAAATGAATATGATGTGGCGCGTCCGTTGGAGTCGTATTTTTTGTTGATGACGAAAAGTTGTTCTTTTAATCGCAGGGCTGAACGGATTTTGCCGCCTTTCAAATGAAACGTGCCGTTTGTGCCGACGATTTCGAGGTCGGTTGCGCGGCGCGAAAAGCCTTTTTGGGCGACGCGCACGTCAATTAGCGAACCGATGCCGCGCACGTATCTCGACAAGCGCGATTGGACGGCGGACGATGAAAGATTGACGTTCCACAAAGTAAAACTCGAATTTCTTTCGGCGGTCGCGGTTGTCGCGGTCGGTTTGATTTCGAGATAGAGGACTTCGCCCGTTGCATTCGTTTGAAAATTGACCGTTTCGCCGCCGACGAGCGCGGTTTCTTTGACCGAATAAAGTGCGCCGCCAAATTCGCGGAACAGGAAAACATCAGAACGCACGGTTAAAGTGCGATTGGTTTTGCCCGTTTTGATTATCAATTTACCGTCTTCAGTCGGCTGTGCGATGCCGTTTTGCAGAACCGGCAGCCATTTCTTTTTCGTGTAGATTTGTTCGATAAGACGCAGCATTCGGGCGCGGGTAAAAGATTTGTTCGGCTTCAAAGTCATATCGGCGTTGAGCGTTAAAAAGCCGTCGCGCAGCAGAACGGCGACATCGGCGCGGCGGTCTTTCGGCACGTCGGCGGCATCGTCGAAGGCGAGTTGATAATTGATGTCGGCTTCGGACAAAAGCGTGTCGGCGTAAGCGTCGGCGTAAATCATCTGCGCCAGAATTCGCGCCAGTTCCAGCGGTTTCGCCGAATCTTTGTTGACGTTCGGAAAAGTTTTTCCGAAGCGCATCGCCAATTGATTTAGCCAATTCGACATTTCGCTCGGCGTCGGTTCGCTTTCAAACCAATCGTCGGACATCTGCGCGGTCGAAAGTTGAAAGCCATTAACCGCGAACAGCGACATTAAACGCACCAGTTCCAGATTATTTTCGTCGCGCAGTTTGGCGGGCTGACGAACCGTTTTTATCAAAAACGGCTCGAACTGCCGCCGACCTTCCAAAGAACATTCCACGCCGCGCAAATAAGGTTCGTATTTATCGAAAATGTTTTCCGAATTTTCCGTGCGCCCGCCGCACGTCGAAGTGTAATAAGCGATTATCGGCTTGCCTCGATAAGTGGCGACGATGCCGCGCGTCTCCGTAACGGCTTGCGGTCCCATTTTCGATTCCGACGCAAAGCCCTGATAAACCTGCGAACGAACCGTCGGCAGTAAATCAAATCCCTGCGAACCGAAGCCGTTAATGTTGGCGACGGCGTAAGTTCGGGCGGCGATTGCCTGCGCTTTCTGCGCTTCAATCGCGGGCAAACTCAACTCATTCGGAACCACGCCCAACAAATAATCTTCCAACGAAACGGCGTTGACGACCGTTAAACCGCCGCGCGAATTGACGAAAACCTCGATTTTTCCGCGATACGGTTTGCCGTTAAAGCGCACGGGCGTTGAGCGTTCGTTAATCGCGCCGAAAGCGACTGACTTGAGCGACGAAAATTTTGCTGCTTCGCTCGCGCCGCTGACGATGACTTCGCGCAGATTCGGGTTAATTTCGGTCATCGCCGTCGGTTGGCTGGCGGCGGTCGTTTTTATAAGGCTGCGCACTTCGGATTTGCCCGCGGTTTTCAATTGATTTGACAGAGCGACTGCATCGGTCGAAGGCTGGATGATTCTTTCCGTAACTATTTCCGTTGGAAAACCTTGGTCGCTCAATTCGGCTTTGAATTCGTTCGCCTCTTCCATCGTTTCGCGCCGTTCGCCGATGCGGACGCGGTAAGTGTTCGTTTTATCGTCCAATCTGAGAAGCGTTTTTTCTCTGGTTGCTTCGCGCACTTCCTTTGCCAGATTTTCGGCTTCCGGCGCGGTGGCGATATTGGTCAAATCGAAATAATAAACGTCAAAAACCGGCGGGCGATACGAACGCGCCGACACCGTAACTTTGTTAATCGCCAAAAATTTCTGCGGCTCGTCGGGACTGACCGCGACGAGCGACGAATCGGCAGTCGTAATCGAGACGGAGTTCGCGTTCGTCGCCAAACCGATGCGAATCGTCGGTTCGGCTGAAAGTTTAAACAATAAAGGCGCGGCGGTCGGCTCGAATTTCTCCGTTTCGAGAAAATTTATTTCCGCCAAAACCGGCTGAAGTGAACCGCTGACGATTGAAAAAATGGCGAGCAAAGAAAATAAAAATCGGTAAAACATAATGTTCATCATAAAATCAAGCGGCGAAAATGTGAAATGTTTTTTTACGTTAACCGAAGTTGCCGTTATCAAAACCCAAAAGGCATTCAACCGCGAAAGACGCGAAAGACGCGGAAAAAAGAAAATTTCTCAATTGTCTGACATTATTTTTAGCGTCTTTCGCGTCTTTCGCGGTTGAACATCTTCAAATCTTAATTACCGGCAACCTGAATTACGTTGGCTAACGAAGGCGAAAAACCGGTTTTTCAAAATTCGATTCTTTAGTTGCCATTCCATCACCGATTGAATAGTCTAAAAGAGCAACGAACGGTTGCTTGTTCACGATTGACTGTTGTTTTTTGAAAACCAAAGGAGAAAATTTATGGCAGAAGAAACAAATAAATGCGGACACGAAATTTGTGTCTGCACGGTTGGCGAAGGCGAAGAGTATTGCAGCGAAAGCTGTCAAGCCAACGGTGAAAGCGACATCACCGACATCAAATGCGATTGCGGACACAGCGGCTGCGACGACTAAGAAAAAAGCCTCGATAATTTTATCGGGGCTTTTTTCTTTTAGCTTTTATACCAATCAAAAATTGGTTTGCGAAAACGCGCGTTGCAGAAACACGCCCGGAGCCGAGCGAAGTTACTGTGTTTTCGCGCCCTTACTTCGTGCGGGCTTCCGCATTTTTCGCAAAAATCAAAAATAATTCGTGTTATTCGTGGCTAATTTCTATTTTTCCAACGCATTGAAGATCAATGGAAACGTCCCGAAAGTTTGCCCGCGATGCTGCGGGCGGAACGCGAACAGCACGATTTTTCCTTTGCCGTAATCGGTTTCGGCGAGCGCGGTTTTGCCGTTCAGATATTTTTCGCCCAACAGCCAACCCGACAAAAGCGCGTTCTTCGCCGCATAAGTCGCTACTGATTTGACCTTGCTTGCGTCGGTGATTTCAAACGCCGAACTATTGATAAAATACGCGGCGATTTGTTTGCCGAAAGTTTTCGCCAACGGATTTTTGTTATCAACGTCGAGCGACAAAATCGAACCGGGACAATAAAATTCGCCGCGTTTCAAGCCGCTTAAAACATCTTTTATCGGCAGATTAAACCGCTTGATTATCATTTCGCAGGAATCGTCGAAACAAATAAGTTTCCCGCCGTTTTCGACGAACTTCTTCAAATTCTCGATTCCCTGTTCGCCGATTCCGCCCGCGAATTCCTTCGGATATTTTTCCGCGCTCAAGCCGTTGACGATTTCTTTTTCGTCGTCCGAAGGCAAAATAATCGCGTCATAATCCAAATTATTGTTACGAAAATCAGCGTCGGAAACAGATTTAAAAGGAACTTGAAACGTATCGAAAACGAATCGCGTCCAGCCTTCGTCCATCGAAGCCGCGAAACCTTTATAAAGTCCGATTCTCGGATTCGTCTTCAACGGATTCGGCAGTTTCGCAAACGCTTCTTTCGCCGGTTCGAGGTTCAAAGTTTGGCGAACTTGATTGATGTCCGTCATCTTTTCGAGTTTCCGTGCGCTGTTCGGATATTCGACGATTTGCGAAACCGGATAAGTTTCCACGCCCATCTGAAGCGGCAGAGTCCAGCCCGCGACATCATACGGCGCGTCAACATTGCCTTTTTCGTCCACGCGATTCGGATAAATTTGTTTGCCGAACAACGCTTCGACATTATTGCGCTGCGGCTGGTCGAGAAAAATCAGGAAACTATTCAAGGGAACTTCCGTGTGAATCGCCTGTGTGAACGGAATCGAAGTTTTCAGTTCGCGGTTCATCCGGTGAACTTCGATGCCCTGCGCCAGCAGAATTTCGATGAAGCGCGAAACCGTTTCTTCGCGTCCCTGTCCGGCGAAAATGACGTAAGCGAGCGGCTGATTCGGATTGGAATTCGTTTGCGAAGCGGCGCGATTTAATTCGTAAAAATTCTGCAAATAATTGCGCCGAAACTTCGCCGCCATCTGCAAAACGGCGCGTGAAGCGATCATTTCCATCGCGGCGATGTCGCCCGCGCCCCAGTATTTCGGCTGCCAGACTTGCGGAAAATTCGTCGCGGTTTCGAGCGGCGAATTCAGCCCGCGCGATTTCTGATTCTGCATTTTTTCCGGCGTGATATAAACCGGCGACATCAGATTCGCGCTCGCCGCTTCCGACAAAATGCCGATGGAATTGTGATAATACGGCGCGGAGCGAAAACCGCCGTGCCACCACGTATCGAAAGTCGTGTTCGTCGCCACGCCCGCAAACCTTTCAGCCTGCAAATCTGCCGCCATTTTGTAGCCGATGACGCCGACTTCGCGCAGAATCAGCGGCGGAATGTTCGGATTCGGCGGGTCGAAAAACGGCGGAATAATAAACCGCGCCCCGTTTTGTCCCATCTGATGAACGTCATAAACAATCTGCGGAAACCATTCCTGCCAAAAGAGTTTCGTTACCGCCTGCGTTTCCTTTAGATTGAGCATAAACCAATCACGGTTGTTGTCGTGTCCGGCGTAATGATGATAGAGTTCCGGCGGCGAAGTTCCTTCCGAAGGCGTTCCTAAAGTTTTTCGATACCAATTCGCCACAATATCTATTCCGTCCGGGTTTGCCGACGGAATCAACAGTAAAATCGTGTTGTTCAAAATTTCTTTCGTCTCATCGTCAGTCGCCGTCGCCAACTCGAACGCGAGATTCATAGACATTTGCGACGCGACGATTTCCGTCGAATGAATCGAACAGGAAATCGAAACAATCGTTTTGCTGTTGGCAATTAAATCGGCGCGTTCCGTTTCGTCTTTGATTTGGCGCGGGTCGGCGAGTTTTTGATTGATTTGCCGGTATTTATCGAGATTTTTGATATTGTCAGCGGACGAAATAAAGGCGACGATGAACGGTTTGCCGAGCGTCGTTTGACCGATTTCTTTGACCGCCACTTTGTCGCTTGCGGCATCGAGTTTTTGAAAATAATTCGTAATCTGCGACCAATCGGCGATGGTTTTGTCAGCGGTCGGGTGAAATCCCAAAATCTGTTTCGGCGACGGAATGGCATTTTTGGCGATTGGCGTTTCGTTGATTTTCTTCTGCGCTTGCGCGAAAGTTACGAGGCACAGCAAAATAAACAAACTGTAAATTTTTTCGGCGTAATTATGTCTGAACATTATTTAAAAACCTTTTCGGAAGAGTTGGCTAAAAACGAGAAAATCGTGTTTCCCGAAAATTTTAGCACAAAAAACGTGTCGTCGCTGACGGGAAAACTGCGCTATTATTTTTCGCTTTCGATTCTCGCAGTTTTCTTTTTATTTTTGATGCCGCCGATAATGCTCGTCGCCCGCATCAAAGGCGACCGGGAATACGCTTATCCTTTTGCGGCGTGGGGCGCGAGGTCTTGGATGCGCTGGTCGGGAATGAAAATCGTCGTGCGCGGGCAGGAAAATCTCGCCGCCAATCAATCTTACGTTTTTATTTCCAACCATCGTTCGTATCTCGATACGGCGATGATGTTTGCCTACACCGGCAAAAAAATGGGGGTCATCGCCAAAAAAGAAATGCTCGACTGGATGGTCGCCGGAAAGTTTATGAGCTACGTCAACGTCATCGCCATTGACCGCACGAACACCGAATCAGCGATTCGGACGATGAAAAACGCGGGCGATAAACTGCGTGAAGGCATTTCGTTCGGCGTGTTCGCCGAAGGCACGCGGGCGATGCGCGGCGAACTTTTGCCGTTCAAAAAAGGCGCGTTTTATATGGCACTCGAAACCGGCTTCCCGATAATTCCCGTCGCTATGAAGAATACCGATTACGCGATGGGCAAACGGCAAAACACCGCAAATCCGGCGACGTGCGAGATGATTTTGCTGCCGCCGATTGAAACTAAAAACTTGACCGCCGAAAAAGATTTAGCTGATTTGCTGATAAAAGTGCGCGGCGCGATTGCGGAAGAACTTTGTAAATAGAAGTCAATTGACAGAAGGCGGAAGGCGGAAGGCAGTTGGCAGTTGGCAGAAGGCGGAAGGCAGTTGGCGGAAGGCAGTTGGCGGAAGGCAGTTGGCGGAAGGCAGTTGGCGGAAGGC
>JAJAYR010000060.1 GCA_026786155.1 Pyrinomonadaceae bacterium | reverse complement strand
GATTACAACAAACTTCTGCGCGTTCTCTTAGGCGACGGCAGACTTCTTCGCGCCTTTTTTTACACGGGCGTTGACGCGGGCGCGGAACGCCAGCAGGGATTTCTTTTGTGGATGCGGCGCAACGGTTTTCGCGTCGTACAGAAGGAATTGAAAACTTTCTACGACGGGACGCGCAAAGCGAATCTCGATGTCGAAATCGCGGTTGATATGCTTTCGCTCGCCGGACGCTATGACACGGCGGTGCTGGTTTCGGGCGATGAAGATTTCGTTTATGCTTTGAACGCGATTGCGTATAAAGGCTGCCGCGTCGAAGTCGCCGGTTTTCGCTCGAACACCGCGCCGCGCCTGATTGATGTCGCCGATTATTTTATTGATTTGGGCGACATCGCCGAACTCGTCCGCAAAGACGTTTCGCAAACCGGACAATACGATATTCCGTCGTTCGTGCTGCCCGAAGAGATGCCGCCGCCGGAAACAATTCGCGGACAAAACGACAAAAAATTTCAGCCGACAAACAACAAAATTCCTTTCGAGTCGTCTTACACGGAAGAAGAAACGGACGGATATTCGGACTTAGTGCGCGTCCGCGATGAGAGATGAAACTTTTTACGGTTGCAGAGGCGAACGATTTGTTAATTGATATTCGCCCGAAACTCGAAAAAATACGCGAACACTACGCCGGAACTCAACGCTTGCGCGAATCGGCAAAGGCAGCGGCAAAGCGTTCCGAATTCGGCGGCGGAATGGAAAGCGGCACGAATTACGTCAAATCGCTTTACGAAATCGGCAAATTAACAACTGAATTGACCGAGCTCGGCGTTCAGTTGAAAGATTATACACGCGGTTTAATTGATTTTCCCTGTCTGCGCGACGGTCAGATAATTTTGCTTTGCTGGCAACTCGGCGAAGGCGAACGCATAGAATGGTGGCACGAAATTGAAACGGGTTTGGCGGGAAGAAAATCGCTTGATTTTGGATTTTAGATTAATGAGGCGTTTTTTGACGTTATTCATTGGCAGAGTCTTAATTTTACGCCCGATAAAAAGTTTAATTCCCGCGCTCAAGCACCATTTTAATTTGCAGCAAAGTCTTGATTGACTCAAGGCTTTTTCTTTTGCGCGAAAATTGGCGGCATAATTCTTGCGACCGGGTTCTTTGGATTTAGTGAGGTAAATTATGAATAAATTAAAAACTTTATCAAAAGTCGTTACAATTTTCGCCGTTTGTCTTTTCGTCTTTCAAAGCGTTCAGGCGCAAAACGACCGCGCTTTGATGAATGAAGCGACGAGAATTACTAAAGATACATTTCCGATTTCGACAAACACGCCGAAAGGGGCGCGGATTTACGCCGTCAATCAACCAAACGCTAAAATGTTAGCCGCGATTGACCGGGGTTTGACGGATTTATTCGCCGTCGCCCGCCAGAATAATTATCGAAAGCGTTTGAATTATTCGGATTACACGATTTTTATCGCCAGAGCCGACCGCACGCAGGACGGCGATAAAAATTATTCGCCCGATATTGCCGTCGGCGCGGCGCAGTATGCAGGCAGCGTCTATGATAAAGGCGGTTACATCTACGCGGCGGGAATGGTTTTAGGCTACAATCCGTGCGCGTTCGTTTTCGCCGAACATACGAAAAATTTCGAGCGCGTTTCCGAAGTCGTGCGTTACGAAGGCGAACATCTCGTCCTTTATCACAACGACCGCCGACTTTACAGACAAACCGCCGACCACAGTCAGGGCGGCGGGCATCCGATTCTGAACTAAAATTTCAGATTCCAGATTGTAAGAATTCTTACAATCTGGAATCTGAAATCTGGAATTGCTAACCTATATCGTGCAGAGACTCAACGAAATTGTCAGCGTCAAGCAATAGACATCTGCCGACATTCCGCTTAAAATGCTACAAAACCACGCTTTAAATAGTTTTTCGATTCGTTTTTCGTTGTTGGCACAACCATTGCTAAAGACATTCGCGGATGTCTTAGTTTGATAAAATCCGCGAAGATGGAGGTTAGATATGAATGTTTGGTTTATGACGACCAAAATCTTCGCTGTATTTTTTTTGATATTTGTCAGTTTTAGTTTGGCGCGGGCGCAGACCGATTCGATTTACCAGCTTCAGGCGGGAACAATCCTGCGGCTGGAAATGGATGACGAAATCAATTCCAAAGTTGCCGCCGTGAACGATACTTTTACCGCGATGATTGCTGTGCCTTTGATAAAACGCGAAACGGTCATGCTGCCGGTCGGAACGATTATCGAAGGGCGCGTAACGAAGGTTAGACGCGCATCGTTCGGCGGCAAAGGCGGAATTTTGGAAGTTTCGTTTCAGATGATTCGCCTCGCCAACGGCGCGAAACGCGAAATCGAAGGCGTTTTGGTCAAAGAATTGAAAACCGAAACTTCGCACACGGCAAATGTTTTGACAATTCTCGGCGGAACGGCGGCGGGCGGCATTATCGGCGCGGTTTCCAAAGCCAGCAACGGCGCGTTAATCGGTGCGGGAATTGGCGCAGGCGCGGGAACGGGCGTTTATCTTTTAAGAAAAGGAAAAGATTTGAGCATCAAAGCCGCCGAACAAATTGAAATCAAATTAACCAAAGCCGTTAATTTGCCAGTGCAGGATTTCTGAAAAAGATTTTACGAGATTGGTCGTCGGCAGTTTTGCCAACGCGACCAATTAAAAGCCCGACACGAAGGGGAGAGCGTGTCGGGCTTTTATT
>JAJAYR010000059.1 GCA_026786155.1 Pyrinomonadaceae bacterium | reverse complement strand
GACGTGCTGACCGCCCGCGCCCGACGAGCGATA
Source organism: Pyrinomonadaceae bacterium (assembly GCA_026786155.1). Classification (GTDB taxonomy): domain Bacteria; phylum Acidobacteriota; class Blastocatellia; order Pyrinomonadales; family Pyrinomonadaceae. The sequence continues at coordinate 2,729 of JAJAYR010000059.1, read as the reverse complement.
TGTGTCAACCCGCAAATCTTTGTCGTTAATTTCGACTTCGATGTTTTCGTCAATTTCCGGCGAAACGAACATCGAAGCGAATGACGTTTCACGACTGCCGCCCGAATTAAACGGCGAGATTCTGACCAGCCGATGAACGCCCGCTTCGTTCGCCAGAAGCCCGTAAGCGTATTCGCCTTCGACGCGGAAAGTCGCCGATTTGATTCCGGCTTCGCTGCCCGATTGTTCGTCCAAAACTTCGACCTTAAAACCTTTGCGTTCCGCCCAGCGCAAATACATCCGCAAAAGCATCTGCGCCCAATCCTGCGCGTCCGTGCCGCCCGCGCCCGACTGAATCGAGCAAATCGCATTGTTCGCGTCGGTTTCGCCGGAGAGCAAACTCTGCGTTTCGGCATCGGCGGTTTCGCTTTCGAGTCTGCCGATTAAATCGTTTAACTCCTGCAATGAATTCGCGTCCGCTGCGGCAAACTCAAACAACACTTCAGCATCCGAGATTCCGGTATCAAAAGTCTCCTGCTGCGCCAAAGCCTTTTCCAACCGACTTCGCTGCTGGACGATTTTCTGCGCCGTTTCCGAATCGTTCCAAAAGTCCGGCGCGGAAATTTTCGATTCTAATTTTTCAAGTTCGCTTCGTTTCTTCGGCGCGTCAAAGAAACCTCCCAAGTTGGATAACTTTAATTTTTACTAATTCGTATTTCGTCTGTAAATCGTTTAATTCCATTTTTAAGTTTTCTAAATATCTGCGTTTATCCGCGAAAATCGGCGGTTAATTTCCTTTTTTTCCAAAAGCTAAAGAATAATAAACCCAAACTCACAATCGAACAAAGCCACGCGAACCAATCGCCGTAGCGCACATAAAAAGTTTGGTTGCCGTCGGACTTGGAAACCGTCCAAACGCGCGTCGCTTCGGTATAGACATCAGCCGCGTCAAGAACTTCGCCGCGTTCGTTGATATACGCCGTAATGCCGACATTGGTGGCGCGTAAAACGGGACGATTGGTTTCGACGGCGCGAAAAACTGCGCTTGCCAGATGCTGACGCAAAACTGCGGTGTTGCCGAGATAACCGTCGTTCGTCATTTCAATTAAAACGTCCGCGCCGCGCCGCGTCAGTTCGCGGGAAAGCGAGGCGAAATGCGATTCGTAACAAATCATAATTCCCGCCTGCGCGTCGCCGACCGGAAACAGATTGTAATTTTCGCCGTATTGAAAACTGCCGACCAATGTCGGAACGAACGGCTTTATCGCCGACGGCACAGGCGCGAATTCGCCGAACGGAACGAGATGAATTTTATCATACTGCCCGATTTTCGCGCCCTGCTGATTAATCATTATCGCCGAATTGTAATAATTGTCGTTTTTCGGATTCGGTTCGGCGGAATTGAATAAAACGGAGGCGTGATGCTTGCGGGCAAAGTCGCCGATAAACGCGCGAAACTCCGCATCTTCGCCATACGAAAAATTCATCGGTGATTCGGGGAAAATTACCGTCGTCGTTTGTCCGTCATCGTTTGTCCTTTGTCCTGAAAGTTTTCGCAGAGCGTCTTCGGCGAGTTCGACGTGCCGCCCGCGAAGTTTCAGCCATTTTTCTTCGTTCAATCCGCTCATCGGAACATTTGCTTGAATAACAATAACGCTGTTTTCAATTCTCTCGTTTGGATTATCAGTAAAATTAAAATTGGGAAAAAACACAAACGGAACTATAAATAATGAAGTTAACAATGAAAAATATACGGTGCTTTTATTTGCGTCCGAATTCGCGTAAGTATGATTTTTTGCTGAGAAGGCGCGAATCAGACTAAAAGAATTTAGAGCAATAATCGAATTGAAAGCAACAACCCAAAAGCCGACTAAATAAATGCCGCCGAGTTGTGCCGTTTGAATTAAATGATTGGTAAAGGCTTGCGAATAACCAATCGCGTTCCAGTTATTATCGGTCAAATTAAATCGCAGAAATTCAATCGCCGTCCACAAAACCGGCGCGGATAAAATGCCGTAAGTTCCGAAGCGTTTTAGAATTATTGAAAAAGCCGCCGCAAAGATCGCCGGAAAAATTCCGACTATCGCGCCGATTATCAAAAGCAGAAAATAAGCAATCGGCGTTGGAATGCCGCCGTAGTTAATAAATGAAAACGTCAGCCACCAGCACGAACCGGCGAAGAACAAAGTTCCGAAAAGCCAGCCGAGGATGAATGATTTGACGATTGATTCTTTTTCGCGCTCTATCGCGCAAAACAAAGGCACGAGCGCGAACCAGGCGATAAACCACAGATCGAAATCGGGAAAAGCGAGAATTAAAAGTATTGCCGAAAATATCGCCAGCAGGGAATTCAGTAAAGTCGGCAATTTCACTTTGGCGAGGGAAAACTTCATAACCGACATTTTAGCAAAAAACGTCGCCGGTCAGAAACCATTCAATTTCGGTTCAATTTGAACGATGTCATTCAATCTGAACGGTCGGCAAACGATTACGCGCAAAATTTGTCACGTCGGAAATGACGAAATTTGTCATAAAGCCGGGAAAGTCTTTTATTTCAGTCATTTTGGAGAAATATGTCGAAGATTGGGCGGATTCGATGGTTCAAATTGACTGAATAGTCTGAATTCATTGATACGCAGTATTTACGGGCTTTAAAAGTAGGAGAGCCTGGTTATTTCTAACCAGGCTCGTTATATCGGAAGGACAACTGAAGGAACGCTCGGAAGGTGGTCAAGCGCAATAGCAAACTG
>JAJAYR010000058.1 GCA_026786155.1 Pyrinomonadaceae bacterium | reverse complement strand
TCATAACGCTCGGCAATCGCGTCCCAATCAACCACGTCCCACCAAGCCTTCAAATAATCCGGGCGGCGATTGTTGTATTTCAGATAATAGGCGTGTTCCCAAACGTCGTTGCCGAACAGCGGTTCGATGCCTTTGTGCAGCGGCGTGTCCTGATTAGGCTGTGAACCAATTTCTAATTTGCCGCCGTTTGACGTAACGAAAACCCAACCTGAGCCGAATTGTTTCACGCCCGCATCGTTGAATTTCGTTTTGAAATCGTCGAATGAACTGAACGCTTCGTCAATTGCGGTCGCCAAATCGCCCGAAGGTTTGCCGCCTTCGTTTAATTTCATAATTTTCCAAAACATCGAATGGTTGGCGTGTCCGCCGCCGTTGTTGCGAACCGCCGGGCGCACGTCTTCCGGCACGCCGTCCAAATCGCCGAGCAGTTCCGACAAGGTTTTGTTTTGCAAATCGCCGTGTTTTTCGACGGCTTCGTTTAATTTATCAACATACGCCTGATGATGTTTGTCGTGATGCAGTTTCATCGTCTCGCTGTCAATCACCGATTCCAGCGCGTCGTAATCATATTCGAGCGCAGGCACTTCAAACGGATATTTTTGGTCTAATGCTTCATTCGCCATAATCTTTTGTTCTCCTTTAAATTCCCTTGTTCTAAATTCACTTTTGCCTTTAACCTTTTTACTTTTGCCTTTATTCCGTCGGTCGCCCGCCCGCGTCCATTCCTTCGACGCTTGCCTGACGAATGACTTTGACGTGCAAATCGTCCATCACGCGCACCTGACACGAAAGGCGCGTGTGGTCGTTCAAATCGGTTTTCGTCGCTAAAATCGCTTTTTCAACTTCGCCGATTTCGCCCGGGTCGCCCGCTAAAATCTCGACGCGGCACGTCGTGCATTTCGCATTGCCGCCGCACCGGTGCAAAATATCAACGCCGTTGTCTTCCAATCCGAGAACGAGTTTCCGGTCGCCTTCGATGTCGAAAGCGACTGTTCCCTGCGCCGCTTCCGCTGTTACTCTAAACATTTTCGATAGTTCCATATCTGCCATAAAATTAATTCTAAAACCTCTCTGTCGCTTGTAAAACTTTATGTTTTGAATGTGTCATAAACTCCGTGAAAAGACAAGTTTTAGAAATTTCCGATTAACGAAAAATTTGCTTATCCAAGCGGAAAAACCGCCTTGTTTTCATTCGGCGGCGCGTCGCCCGGATATAAAACCCGTTCCAAAAACAAGCCCGAAGGCGGCGCGGTGTATTGCGCGGCGGCGTTTGATTGAAATTTCAGCAGGCGATTGAAATCATTGACCGAAGCGTTGCCGCGCCCGACTTCGGCGAGCATTCCGACGATTCTTCTGACCATTTTCCACAAAAAATGAGACGCGCCGATGCGGAAACAAATCAAATCGCCGTCGGTAAAAACTGCGGCGTGTTCGACTTTGACGAGCGTTGACTGCTTTTTTGTCTCGTCAATTTCGCAGAACGATTGAAAATTATGCTTGCCGACGAGCAATCCGGCGGCTTCCTTCTTCACGCCGACTTTTAAATCGTCCTTGATCCACCAAACGAGATTTTTAGCGAACGCCGTCCGGCGCGTCGAGATTTGATAAAGATAAAAACGCTGAACGGCATCGCGCCGCGCGTCGAAATTTTCCGCCGTATTCAAAACGCGCTTGACGTTAATATCGTGCGGCAGCAAATCGTTAAAACCGTGCTGAATCTGGCGCGGCGTGATATTGATTTTCAATTCCGCCACGCGCAGATGCGCGAATTGCTGCCGCGCGTGAACGCCCGCGTCGGTTCGCCCCGCGCCGCCGAGTTCGACTTTGCCGGAAAATAATTGATAAGCCGCCTTTTGCAGTTCGCTCTGCACGGTGTTCGCGTTGTGCTGAATCTGCCAGCCGCGATAGCGCGTCCCTTCGTATTCGATTTCGAGTTTCCAGGTGTGCATTCTTTTAAAAGGTTTCAGGTTTCAGGTTCCAAGTTCCAAGTCCAAGATTTTAACTGATGTTACGCGGCGAATGTTTTTTCGGGCTTTGCCCCCCGATGGGCGGAAAGGCTCCGCCTTTCCCGCTGCTCTCTTAATTTTTGCGGCTGTGCCGCCACCGTGAGGCGCAGCCTCACTAAAATCAGGAGAAACTCAACGGAAAGGCGAAGCCTTTCCGCACATCAGGCGGCACAGCCGCAGTTTTGCGTAACATCAGATTTTAAGTTAAAAATTCTAAATTCCAAATTGAAAGACGGCGAAAGCTAAAATCACGGTCGTGGTTCGCTTCTTGAATCTGAAACCTGAAACCTGAAACTTGGAATCTGAAACCCGAAACCTGTAATATAATTGTCAATATGAAATTTACTGAACGTCGGAAAGTCAGGCTGTCGAAACGAATATCTTCCGTCGTCGGTTCGGAAACGCCGTTCCGCGATTTGGCGAGCAATTTTTCGGTCGTCGCCCGCCACGCGCTGGCGGAGGCGAACACTTTGACCGTCGAGAAAGTGAAAATTTATTTGGAGCGGCTGCCGAAAAATCTCGAAGGCTTTCGCGTCGTGCATCTTTCGGATATTCATCACAGCCCGTTCACGCATCTCGATTTCATCAAACGCGCCGTCGAAATCGCCAACGAATTAAAGCCCGATATGTTCGTGCTAACCGGCGATTTCGTTTCGCACGAACCGGAATATATTGCGCCGATGGCGAAAGTGATGGGCGAACTCACATCCGAATTCGGCAGTTTCGCGTGTCTCGGAAATCACGACCATTGGACTGATGCGGAATTGGTTACAAACAGTCTGCGCGACGCAAACGTCAAGGTTTTAATCAACGAAGGCTTTCGATTTACGGCGCGTGAGGCATCAGTTTGGCTGTGCGGCGTGGACGATTATATGGCGGGAACGACCGATTTACGCGCCGCCCTGCGCGGCTCGTTTCCCGACGAAATGAAATTATTGCTGGCGCATAATCCGAAAACTTTATACCGCGCCGCCCGCGCTGAAATTGATTTGATGTTGAGCGGACACACGCACGGCGGACAAGTGAAAATTCGCCCCGACGAGAAAAGAATTCTGCCGCGCCGCAAGTTTGCAAGCGGACTTTACCGGCGCAAAGACACGCAGGTTTATATTACGCGCGGCATCGGCACGGTCGTGCTGCCGGTGCGCTTCGGCTGTCCGCCGGAAATTTCACTACTTGAATTAAAAACTATTTAGCAGGCAGTTGGGGCTCAACCACCGGCTGATAGAAAAAACAACCACCGCCTGGGTTTTGAACAAGGGGAGCCACCAAATATAT
>JAJAYR010000057.1 GCA_026786155.1 Pyrinomonadaceae bacterium | reverse complement strand
TGCCAACTGCCTTCTGCCGACTGCCTTCTGCCTTCCGCTTTCTACCAACTTGCTCCGCCGTCGAACCTGTCATATTATTTTCAATTGTTCCACTCCTAAATTTATCAAACAAAATTATCGAACTCGAATCAGTTTGATTTCGAGTTCTACGTTCAATCAATTCAAAAGAGGATTTTTATATGCGAAAACTATTACTGTTTTTATGCGGATTATTATTGTTGACAACGGGCGCGTTTGCCCAATCGCAAGCGACGACCGGCAACATCGAAGGGCGCGTCGTTGACCAGCAAGGCGCGGCGATACCGAATGTTACCGTTAACGCCAAAAGTCAGGACACCGGCGCGGAAAAAAACGCGCAGTCGAACGACGAAGGAAATTTCGTTCTGCCGCTGCTGCCGCCGGGCAGCTACACCGTAACGACCGCCGCCGGACAAGGTTTCGGCGCGTCAACTTATGAAAACGTGCGCGTTACGGTCGGCGCGAAAAACTCGCTTGAAATCGTCGTTTCGGCGGGCGGTTCGGTCAACGTCGTGGATGTCAACGCCGAAGGTCAGGGCGTGGAAACGACGCGCACCTCGATTTCTTCGACCGTTGACGAACGCCGCGTTATCAACCTGCCGACGAACGGACGCAACTTTTTAGATTTCGTTACTTTAACGCCCGGCATCGTCCGCGACCCGACGCGCAGCGGCGATTTAGCGGTCGGCGGGCAGAAAGGAACTTTGAATAGTTTGCAGATTGACGGTACGAGTTCGGACAACACATTTTTCGGGCAGTCGTCGGGCAGAATCGGTTCGGGACGCGCTCCGTCGCAATTTTCGATTGATACGGTAAAAGAATTTCAAGTTAATCAAAACGGCTTTTCCGCTGAATTCGGACGCGCCGCCGGTGCGGTCATCAACGTCGTGACCAAATCGGGAACGAACCGCTTTACGGGCAGCGCGTTCGAGTATTTCCGCGACGAATCCTTAAACGCCCGCAGTCCGGTTTTAGTGGCGGCGAATCGGGCGCGTCCCGCCGGACAAATCAATCAATTCGGCGGCACGTTCGGCGGACCGATTAAAAAAGACCGCGTATTTTTCTTCGGCGCGTATGAAGGTCAGCGTTCAAATTTGCCGAATCCAGTCGTCGTTCGCTCTTTGCCGTTCGCTCCGGCGGGCGTTCAGACGTTGCTCGGACCGAGAATCGCTTCCTACAATATCAATCGTCAGCAAGATACATTTTTGGCGAAGGTTGATGTCAATATCAACGACCGCAATCAATTTTGGGTCAGATTCAATCAGCAAAATTTCACCGGCACGAATCTCGAAAACTCCGGCACACTTTCTGCCGAAGAACACACCGGCAACAGCAACGTCAAAACTTCGGCTTTATCAACGAGTTTGACTTCGACGCTTTCGGCAAATTGGTTTAACGAATTTCGCTTTCAGTATTCGCGTGACCGCGCGCCGGGCTTGGCGAACACCAACGACCCGGAAGCGACGGTGGCGGCGAACGCGGGCGGCATCAACGACGGAACTTTCAGTTTCGGACGCAACAGTTTCAGCCCCAGAGAGACGACCATCACGCGCTATCAATTCGTCAATAATCAAACTTATATCGTCGGCAATCACACCGTAAAATACGGTTTCGATTTTTTATTCGACCGCATTTTCAATTTCTTTCCCGGACTTTTCGGCGGTTCATATACTTTTGCCAACGTCTCGGTAACAGAAGTCGGAGCGACGACGGCGACCAGTTTGACCGCTTATCAGGCTCTCGACCGCCGGATTTCGTCGCGGTATCGCCAGAGTTTTGCCGGAGCGGGAACGACCGGCGGCACGACCAATCCGAACAGTTCCGAATACGGATTTTTCGTGCAGGACGATTGGCGCGTGATACCGAAACTGACGCTCAATCTCGGCTTGCGCTACGATTATCAGCGCATCGCCAAACCGCTGATTACCAATCCGAATCCGGCTCTGCTCGCCGCCGGTTTCAATACCGGATTTCGTCCGAACGACCGGAACAATCTCGCGCCGCGCGTCGGTTTCGCTTATTCGTTCGACGAAAAATCGGTGCTGCGCGGCGGTTACGGACTTTTCTACGCCCGCACACCGGCGATTTTGACGGGAACGGCGCATTCGCAAAACGGCATTCAAGTCGTGGCGATTGATATTGTGTGCCGGCTCAACCTAAATCTGGCGAACAATTGCCCGACTTATCCGAATGTTTTCACCGCGCCGCCGACGGGCGCGGCACTCGCGCCGATTAATCTCTATTTGTTCAACCGCAATTACGAACAGCCGTTCACGCAGCAAGCCCGCGTCCAATACGAGCGCGAAGTTTTTGCGAACACGAATTTTTCCGTTCAATACACGCTGTTTCGCGGCAGCGATTTAACCAGAACGCGCAACGCCAATCTAAGTGCGCCGGTAACGACCGTCGTGCCGATATACAGCGGCGCGACTCCGACGGGCGAAACTTTCACGTTTGTGAGGTCTCCGGCGGCGCGTCCGATTCCGACTTTCCAGCGCATCAGCCTTTTTGAAAGCACGGCGAAATCCTTTTATCAAGGTTTGTCGTTTGAGCTGAACCGCCGGTTCGCCAATCGCTGGCAGTTCAACACGAGCTACACTTTATCGAGAGCCAAAGACGATAAACCCGACCAGACTTCGGTCGTGCCGGGCGGCGGCGACGACGCAAAAATCGCCGAAAATCAATTCGATTTGACGGGCGAATACGGGCGTTCGGATTTGGACGTGCGGCATCGTTTTATTTTCAGCCCGGTTTATGAAACGGGAACTTTTAAATACAGCGAAAATAAAGTCGTTCGCGCGATTTTGAGCGATTACATTCTCACCGGGATCGTGACGGCGCAGTCCGGTCTGGCGTATTCGGCTCTGGTTTCGGGCGACCCGAACGGCGACGGCATCACGTCAACCGACCGCGTTCCGGGAACGCGCCGCAACGAATTTTCGACTCCTTCGACGTTTCAGGTTGATTTGCGCGTCGGTCGCGCCATCCGGTTCGGCGAAAGAGCGCGGCTGACGCTTTTTGCGGAAGGCTTTAACATTTTTAACCGTTCAAACGTGCAGCTTGTCAACAACACGCAGTATAGTTTCAGCACCGCCGGAACGGTCGGCGGCGTTTCATTACCGGCGCGTCTGTCAACTTCGGCGGCGAACTTCGGCACACCGCGCCAATTCGTTTCCGGCTCGCCGTCGTTCACTTTCAATTCGAGTTACAACCGCGAGTTTCAGCTTGGCGTGAGATTTGATTTTTAGAAGGTGGGCAGCAATTTATCGTGTTCTGAGTTCAAACGCGGAACGCCCTTTGCCGACCGCCGCGCTTCGCGGTCGGTCGAACACACGCTGAAGCGTGAACTCAGAACACGATAAATTTATTTGAATCCTTCCTTCGCCGACGCAATCAATTCGTCGAAATGTTTTTCCAGATTCGCATTCGCGCCGCGCAGTCCGTCAATTACTTTTTCGCCCCAATTGACGTATTCGATGCGGCGTTCTTTTGACCAATCGGCGGGCGGATTTTCGGAAACGTCGCGGATGTTGCTGATTTTATCGCCGAGTTTGATGAGTTTCGCGCCGCTTGATAAATGCGGCGCGTGTTCGATTTGCAGTTCTTTGCGCCGTGCTTTCGGCAAAGATTTATCGTCGGTAACTTCCAAAACTATCGAGCAAACATTTTCGCCGAACTTTTCGGTGATTTCTTCGGCGGTCGTCGCCGTATCTTCAACCGTATCGTGCAGCACAGCGGCGATTAAAACATCAAAATCATCAACCTGTCCGACGTTCGCCAGCAAACTCGCCACTTCCAAAACGTGATTGACATACGGCTCTTCGTCCGCGCCTTTGCGCTTTTGGGTCGCGTGTTTTTTAGCGGCAAACGTGATTGCCTGCAAGAATTTCGGTAAATCGTTTTTCATAATTCAAAAGAAATTTAGCCACAGAGGACGCTGAGAACTCAGAGGAAATCAAAAAATCAAACTAAATTTCTCTGTGAACTCGGTGTCCTCTGTGGCTAAAAAATTATCTCTTCACTTCAATCATCAAAACCTGCTGCCCGAAAACGATGAATTCGGCGGGCGCGAGTTCCTGTTCGGTCAGAACGGTCAACACGGTCGGCTTAAATCCGCCCGTCGTGCGGTCGTTATTTAACGTCGCCAGCATCGAAGGCGGCAGATTCGGCAGTTCGCTCGCGCCGATAATCGCGCCGTTTGTAACGCGCGAAGTCTGCACGTAAAGCCGGTCGGATTTTTTGATGCCGTTGATAGTTTTAATTAATTCGCCCAAATCCTTCGGCACAAACTGCCGCGCCGTCGCCGTCGCGTTCAGCGAACCGCCGTCGCCGACGGTTACGAGCAGCGTTCCGGCGGGCGTGTCAGCGGGAATTACAACGGGAATTTTCTGCGCTAAAACTCTGCCCGTGTCGGTGCGGACAAACGCCTGAACTTCAAAAGTTTCGCCCGCTTTGATTTCCGTCCGGTCGAGGGCGAGCCGTTCGAGCGTCGCCGTTTTGCTGCCGTCAATTGAAGTCAGATTCAAATTGATTTCCGAAATTTCCAGCGCGTCGAAACGGCTGTCGAGCAGCGCGTTGACGGGAATCGAAACCGCCGCCGAAGTGAGTTGCGAAGCCGACGCGCCGCTGAAACGGCGTTCGATTTTTACTGAAGGCTGATTTTTGATTTTAATTTCGCCGCTGATTTCAATCATCGAATCACCGAGTCCGCGCTCGTTCGCCGTCAGCGAATTATAAATCGTCATATTCAGCAGAATCGGCGTAAGAAAATCGTCCTTCGCCACTTCAAAACTGTAAGTTTCGGTTTGTCCGCGACTGGTTTCAAGGTTGAGTTTCACGGGAATCATTTTCGGCGATTGACCGAGTTTGCCAAGAACGCCGGTCGCGCGGTCTTGCGTCATCGTGCCGACCAAATTGTTCGGAACGGCGAGTTTGAACGAATTATTAACGCTCGGCACGACCGTAACGACGCTCGATTCAAACATCGGCAAATCGGAAATTCCGAGACTTAAAAACGGATGCCCGAAGGCGTAAATTTTGTCGCCGTCGCGCATCGTAACCGTTCCCGCCGCCGCAATCGAAACGTCGCCGCGCACGAGCGACATCGAAACCGACGCGCCGCCTTTTAAAGTATTTTCGTTCGAGGACTTTAACGGCGAAATCCGCGCCGCGCCGCCGCCCGCCGAAACCGCAAGCAGTCCGGCGGAAGCCAGTTGCGGCGCAAACTTATTTAAAGTTTCCGGCGAAAAACCGCTGAACGCGAGCGGCGTGGCAATCGGCTGAAAAGATTGTCCGGCGACTGATTCTAAAGCCGAATTCATTCCAAAATTGCCCGTGATTATATTAGAAGTTTTCGCGCCGCTTGAAAAATCCGGCTTCCAATCGGTCGCGGCTAATTCGGCGAACGAAACGGCTTTTGGTTCTTTCGCTTTGGTTTTCGTGTTTTGATTCTGCTCGAAAATCGAAAGCATCTGAGCAATCGGCGTGATGCCGCAAATCGGCTCTTTCGAGAAAGGAAAACTGTAAGCAATCGCGCCGACGAGTTTGCCGTCAATATACACAGGCGACCCGGACATTCCCGCGAAAACGCTCGTGCGGTCAGCCGCGCCGCCGGAAATTCGCCCGACAATCATATCCTGTTTTGGTCCGATGAAACCCGGCACGATGCCCAAAATTTCCACCTGAAATTCTTCCGGTTCGCTGCCGCGAAAAACCGTCCGCGCCGTCCCTTTCATTCCTTCCTTCAATTCGGAAAGCGGGAAAAACTGCGCGTTCGATGTTTTAACGCCATCGGATTTCGTCGGATTGACGGCTTGCGGCTGCCCGAACGAATTCAGACAAAATGCAGAAATAACCAATAAACACGCGGAAATTGTGGCTTTTTTCATTTCAATAAAACTCTTCCTTTCTCTGGGGTTTTTATGGTAACATTTTAGGTAGCTTACCAAAAGTCTTTTTTTTCAATGGCTGACTTTTAAGAATCCCAAAATTGATTTCAAGTTGTATCATCTTTCCCGTCAACCCGGACGCATAAATTTATGGCAAGACCAAGACGTATCGTTAAAAGTTTTTATCGGCTGCTGTTTCCGATAGTTTTACTGCTGGTTGCGGCACTCATCGGTGCCTCCATTTGGCTGTTTCACACGACTTCCGTGCCGCCGCGAACCGAATATATGGTGACACCGGAAAATTACGGGCAGTTCAGCACGCGCGGCGCCCGGGTGACGGACGAAACCTGGACGAACCGCGACGGGACTTCATCGCGCGGCTGGCTTTTGAAGGGCGCGGAAAATCTGCCTGCCGTTGTTTTTCTGCACGCTTACGGCGCCGACCGTTCGCACGTTCTCGACCTCGCCGTCAAATTAAACGAAGCGACGAATTTCACGGTTTTGATGCCGGACGAACGCGGACACGGCGCAAATCCGGCGGTCGCGGCATCGTCTTTCGGCGGCTGTGAAGGCGACGACGCGACGGCGGCAGTCGAATTTCTACGCGGGCTGAAAACTGACAATCAAACGGCTTTAGTCGGAAAAAGTATCGGATTTTACGGCGTAGAAATGGGCGCACTCGCCGCGCTTTCCGTTGCCGCGAAAGACGAAAACGTGAAGGCTCTCGCGCTCGATTCCATACCGATTGATTCGGACGGATTGCTGGCTTCGGCGGTTGATAAACGCTTTCCGTTTGCCAGTTCGGTAACGTCAAAATTCGCCGCTTTCGGGTCGCGCTTTTATTTCTACAACGGCTGTTACCGCCGCGATTCGGCTTGCGACACGGCAAAATTATTGAACAACCGGCAGGTTTTACTGCTCGCCGGTTCGGATACGCCGGAGTTGCAGGATTCAACCGTGAAGTTAAACCGCTGTTTTTCCAACTCAAGTAAAGTCGAATCGAAAATTGATTTGAATCCGTCCGGCTATAATTTGATGAACGCTTCGCTCGAACAGTCAATGGCTTACGACCAGCGCGTGATTGAGTTTTTTAAGACGGCTCTTGGTCAGTAGGCGGAAAGCGGAAGGCGGAAGGC
>JAJAYR010000056.1 GCA_026786155.1 Pyrinomonadaceae bacterium | reverse complement strand
CAGTCGGCAGTCGGCAGCCGGCAGTCAACCGCCATTCGCCAACCGTGAAAATTCGGTTTTGCTCGGACAGGCTTATTTGCAGAGCGAGAAAATTAACGAAGCGCGGGAAATTTTTACGCGATTAGTTTCCGATTTGCCGAACGCCGGACAGCCGGACGATTTCGCGTTGATGGGCGCGAAACTGCTTGATGAAATGACCATCGGAAAAGAGTTGGCGGTTAAAAATCTGCCGCCTTTGACCGATTATGAATATCTGCGACGCGCTCAGATTTATCAATTCAACCGCGATTTTCCCGGAGCGCGGATTTATTTTCTGGCAATCATCGAAAAACATCCGGCGAGCGGCATCGTCCCCGATGCGATTTATCAAATCGGGCGCAGTTACGCGCAGGAAAAGAAGTTTGATGAAGCAATAAAATGGTTCGAGCGCGTCCAAGCCGAATTTCCGGGTCATCCGGTCGCCAAAGATGCGCTCAGTCAAGCGGCGGCGGCATACTCGCGGGTCAACAAACCGAAGGAAGCAATCGCCCGTTACCAAAAATTTATCGCTCAATACGCGGACGCGGAAAATCTCGACCGCGCGTATCTGAACATCGTTGACGTTTTCCGCGACACGGGCGCAAATTCCGACGCGCTGAAATGGACGCTCAAGACTCAGGAAGCCTTTCGCGGCAAACTGCCCGAAGCCGTCGCTTTATTCGCGCAAGCCCGCATTCACATCGCGCAGAACGATTGGGCGAACGCGCTGAACGATTTGGAAACTTTGCGAAAGTTTTCGGATTTGGGCGGCACGCGCGTTCCCGGCGGCACGAACGAAGCGGAAGTTAATTTTCTAAAAGGTTTCGCGCTGGAAAATCTCAACCGTTACGCCGAGGCGATTGACGTTTATCTTTCGATTTCCGACGGGCGCAACGAGTATTACGGCTGGCGGGCGACCGAAAGATTAAAGGCGTTGGCGAACGGCGGAGCGACGAAAAATTTAATCGCGCAGAAAATCGGCGAGTCGTTAAAAAATATCGAGACGCAAACCGCCGAAGCGCAGCGAAAATCAGCGCAATCGGTTTTGCGCTTGACGGAAAACGACGAACTTCGCGCCCGAATGCTCGAAATTATTAAACGGGCTTACGCGAGTTTGCCAAATTATCAAAAAATTCCGAACGGCAAACTTTTGGAACTCGGACGCAAAGAAGTTTTAAAGGAAAAACGCGAAAATTTATCAACCGATTTTCACCAAACTTTAGCCGACGAACTGCTTTTTCTCGCGCTTTACGACGAAGCTGCGCCGGAGTTGGAAAGCAGTCGGCAGTCGGCAGTTGGCAGTCAGCAGAAATCAAGCGAAGAACAAAATCCAAAATCCAAAATCCAAAATCCAAAATCCGCCGATTTCGATTACACTTTAGCCGTTTTTTACAAACGCGGCGAACACGCCAATCGCGCCGTCGCTTACGCCGAATCGCTGTGGCGCAATGTTCCCGCCGATTATCAAATCGAACTGATTCCGCGCGACCAAATCGAACTGCTGTATCCCGCGCCGTATGCCGATTCGCTGTTGAAATTTGCGCCCGAAAGAGCGGTTGACGCGCGATTTCTGCTGGCGATTATGCGGCAGGAATCGCGCTTTCGTCCCGATGTCAAATCGAACGCGGCGGCGCGTGGCTTGATGCAGTTTATTTCGACGACCGCCGACCAAATCGCGGGCGAACTGCGGCGCGAAAATTTCAGTCAGGACGAACTTTACAATCCGCCGACGGCGATTCTTTTCGGCTCGCAGTATATTTCAAATTTGTTCAAATTGTTTCCGAATCAACCGGCGGCGGTCGCGGGCAGTTACAACGGCGGCGAAGACAATATCGCCCGTTGGCTGGCGCGGGCGAAATCAAATAATCCAGACCGCTACGTTCCCGAAATTATTTTTACGCAGTCGAAGGATTACGTTTATAAAGTGCTGGCGGCATATCGCGTTTATCAGACGATTTACGCCGAAGATTTGAAGCCGAAATAATTGTAGAAAACAAAAAGCCGTGATGAAAATTCATCACGGCTTTTTAATTTTATCGGGTTACGAATTAACGATATACGCGATAGTATTTTTTGGTTTTCGGGTTAATTTTGTAAGTGTAAAGTGCCGAACTGCCCGCGCCGATTGCCGTTCCGAGTAACGCGCCTTTCTTGCCGCCGATTAAGCCGCCGAGTAAAGCACCTGCGCCCGTTCCGATACCGATGTTAAATAAGTTGCGATGCCGTTGATAGATATTCGGTCTTTTATAAACCTGCGACGTATCGGTGCGCGTGGTGTAATTCCGTCTGTTTCGCTTCTGCGCGTTCGCCGTCAAAGGTAACATTACCGCTATCATCGCCATCATCATCAAAGTTGCTATAAATTTTTTCATTGCTTTATTTCTCCTTATAATCAGAAGGTTTTTCCTTCGGTTGCTTTTACATAAACAACCACCGTGCCACAGATGCAATATGATATTTTTCAACAACTTATGTCGCCAAGCCGACTTTTTGATTTTTCTTCGAGAAACTATATCGGTTATGTTTGAACGGTATCGTATAAACTTCTATCGTAAAGTTATTCAGACGGTAAAAATGAAAAACCGCGATGCCCGAAACATCGCGGTTTTCTCTCGATTCGGTTTTCCGTCAAGATTTAACGGTTGCGATAGCGCGGCACATAAACGGCGTTATACCTGCGCTTTTTCTTATTCAAACCGTAAGTGTAAAGCGCACCGCTGCCCGCGCCGATTGCCGTTCCGATTAACGCGCCGCGTTTGCCGCCGAGCAGCGCACCGATTAACGCGCCGCCGCCCGTCGCCGCTCCCAAGTTAACCAGATTGCGATGCCGCCGATAAAAACTCGGTTTTTCATAAACGTAACTGCGTGTCCCGTAAGAACGGCGATTGTAGCTGCTGTTACGGTAACGATTGACGTTTCTATTGCTTCGGTAACGACTGACATTGCGGCTGCCGTAATTCCTGTTCGAGTAACTTTTTCGACATCCGCGATTTTGCGCGTCCGCCGAAAACGGCAGCGCCACCAGCAACATAAAAAGCACGACGAATCCTGCCAAAAACTTTTTCATTTTTCTATTACCTTCCTTGTATTTAAATTTCAAAACGGAGAGAGAAATGTGTTAAGTTTTTGGGAGAGTGAAAAAAGCCGAAGCTGATTTGTAAATCTAATTTACAAAATTTCGGCGACGCTTGGCAAGTGCATTTCAAGTTTAAGGGAGTTTTACGAGAATGAAATTTATTCGCTATTCAAAATTCAAAGGCTTTAATGTTTCCGACATCAATCTCGGCGATTTAATGCAGTCTTTGAGCGATTCGCTGCTCGATTCCGGCTACAACGACGATTATTACTGGACGCGCCAGCGCAATGAAACGGACGATTCGCTCGACGGTTTGCGCGAAGCGTTGCTGCGGGCTTTGATGGAACAAGGAATTCTGTCCGCGCCGGACGTTCAGCAGATGCTCGACGACAACGAAGGCAAATTTAAAGGTTCGCTGCTCGAAGAACTTTTAAATAATCTGATTGAGAGATTGGTCGAAGAAGGTTATTTGAGTCTTAAAGAAGTTGAACGTCCGCAAAATCAACCGAATCAAAACGGCGAAGGACAAGGCGAAATCGGAACGGCGCAACCGCGCGACGTGCGTTTTCAAGTTACCGAAAAAGGTTTGGATTTTCTCGGCTATAAAACTTTGCAGAAACTGCTCGGTTCGATGGGCAAATCTTCCATCGGTCGCCACGAAACGCCGCAACTCGACACCGGCATCGAAGCAGCTCTCAGTTCCAAACAATATGAGTTCGGCGATACGATAAATTTAGATGTCAACGCGACGCTTTTATCGGCAATCGGGCGCGAAGGTTTGGGCGTTCCGCTCAATCTCGAATACAAAGATTTATACGTTCACCAGCAGGATTATCATTCGTCGTGCGCGACGGTCGTGATGCTTGATTGCTCGCATTCGATGATTTTATACGGCGAAGATAGATTTACACCCGCCAAAAAAGTCGCGTTGGCTTTGGCGCATTTGATTCGCACGAATTATCCCGGCGACAGCTTAAAAATCGTCCTTTTCCACGACGGCGCGGAAGAATTGCCGATTGCCAAATTAGCCACGACGCAAGTCGGACCGTATCACACGAATACGGCGGAAGGTTTGAAAT
>JAJAYR010000055.1 GCA_026786155.1 Pyrinomonadaceae bacterium | reverse complement strand
GCTGAACGCGATTTTTGCGACTTCGACGGTTGCCGCCGGTGTTGATTTTCCGGCGCGAACCGTCGTCATTTCCAACGCCGACACGCGCGGCAACGACGGCTGGCGTTCGCTGCAAGCGTCGGAATTACAGCAAATGACCGGACGCGCCGGACGACGCGGAAAGGATAACGTCGGTTTCGTCATTCTCGCGCCGTCGAATTTTCAGAATCCGCCGAAAATTGCCGAGCTTTTGAAGTCGCCGCCGAACGCTCTGGAAAGTAAATTTCGCGCCACTTACACGAGCCTTTTAAATTTATTGGACGCTTTCGGAGATTTCAAAGCGGTGCGCGACATCGCCGAGAAAAGTTTCGCGTTTCGGGACACGGTGCAGACGGTTTCAAGGCTCGAAAAACAAATCGAAGGGCGACGGCATAATTTGCAAAATAAACTCGAAAAAAGCGTGTTCGACTTGATGATTGACGACGTTCGCGGGTTTGAAAGATTGACGAATGCGCGTCTGCGGCTGGAAGAAAAACTGCCGAACACGCGCAATGATTCGCGCCGCCAATGGCTCGAAGAAACGGTCGAAGCGGGCAGAATCGTCACGAAAAGCCGCAACAGCAAACGCCTCTTTTTAGTCTTGAGCGTCTTCGGCGAAAAAGTCGCCGCGATGCGTGAAGACGGACAAGGTGTAACGCTCGCGCTGTCGCACATCGGGCGCGTGTTCGCCGACAAATACGCAATAAAGGAAACGTCTTTGGATAAAGCCTTTGACGATATTGCCGAAGGCAGAAACGCGCCGCTTGCCGAGCCGAAATTCGCGCCCGAAAAAACGAGCGCGGACGATGCCATCGAAATTATCAACGGTTTAATCGAAAAGTTTCTGCCCGAAAATGCCGACGAAGACGAGAAAAGAAACGCGACGGTTTTTTTCTGGGAATGCTGGGACGATGCCGAATTCGTCGAAAAAACGACGCGCGATATTGATTATTTGAAAGGCGAAATCTGGCTGCCGTTCGAGCATCGCGCCAAGATTCTGCATCATTTCGGCTATCTCGACTTCCCCGCGCAGAAGGTTACGGAACGCGGCAAGTGGCTCGCCGATTTGCGCGTTGACCGACCGTTATTAGTCGGCGAAGCGTTGCGGCGCGGGATTTTTGCAAATCTCGAAACAAAGCAAGTCGCCGGTTTGATGGCGGCACTCGCGGCTGATTCGGACCGAAATTACGGCGAACTTTATTTGTCGGACGAACTTCTGGAAACGCTCACCAAATTTGAAGATATTATTTTCGATGTCTCGAACGTCGAATGGAAAAACGCCGTCGAACCCGCGGCGGAGATGAATTTCTCCGCCGCCGCAACCGTCGAACATTGGGCAAGCGGGTCGAGTTGGAGCGATTTAGTTTTCAAAACGAAAGCCGAAGAAGGCGATTTAGTCCGGCTTTTATCGCGCACCGGCGAAGCGTTGATGCAAATCGCGCATCAAAAAGAGTCGAACCCCGAAGCCGCCGCGATTGCCCGTCAAACCGCCGAAATTATTTTGCGTGAACCAATTCGGTAAATTCCCAATTCGTTCTCATTCAAATCGGCGGTTTTTCGTTACACCGTAATTTATTGTATGATGACTTTAATTTTGCGATGACGACAGACCGGCAAGCTACAAATTACATCTTTTGCACGAAATGCGGCGCGAAGAATTCGCCGGAAGCGAATTATTGTCTGAAATGCGGAACTTTGCTCGAAGCCGAAGAGGAAACGCGCATCGTCAGTCAGCGAAAACCAATCGCCGACGACGCGGAAGAGACGGAAAGGGAGATTTTTTCCATCACCCCGACACTGCTGTTTGTCAAAATCGGTTATGGTTTGGCGGCAATCGGCGGTTTGTTGCTGGTTGCCGTTTTGGGTGTGCTTTACAACATATTAAAAATTCCGACCTGGATTGCCATTTTAGCCGGACTTTCTTTTCTTTTAATTCCGGCAATTTACCACCTGAAACAAAAATTGATGCGCTTTACGCTGACCGATTCAAAGATTGAAATTGACAACGGTTTGATTTCCAAGACGACGCGCAATGTGCCTCTGCGAACGATTCAGGACGTTACCGTTTCGGCGACCGTGCCGCAGCGAATGCTCGGCTTCGGCAATCTGATAATCGAAAACGCGGGCGAAACCGGCGGCAAAATCATTTTGAAAAATATCAACTCGCCGAAAAAATACGCGGATATTTTACTCAAACAAATGCGAAAACTTAACAGGTAAATTACGAATTTCAAATTACGAATTACGAATCGAAAACATCCTGACATTCGTAATTCGTAATTTGAAATTCGTAATTGAAACACTATGAAACCTATTTTTGTAACCGGCGGCGCGGGCTTTATCGGCTCGGCTTTTGTCCGCCAAATTTTAGAGGCGACTTCAGATGTAAAAATCATCAATTTCGACGCGCTGACTTACGCGGGAAATTTGGAGAATTTGAACGATTTGGACGCGGCGCGGCATCAATTCGTCAAAGGCGACATCTGCGATAAAGATGCGGTTTTGAAGGCTTTGCCCGATGAAACGGACGCGATTTTCAACTTCGCCGCCGAATCGCACGTTGACCGTTCAATCGCGTCGGCGAGCGAATTCGTGATGACGAATGTTCTCGGAACACAAATTTTGCTCGACGCGGCGCGGGCGAAAAATGTTCGCCGATTCGTGCAAATTTCGACTGACGAAGTGATGGGAACGCTGCCGGAAGACGACGCGGCATTTTTTACGGAAAACTCGCCGATTGAACCGAATTCGCCCTACGCGGCATCGAAGGCGGCGGCGGAGCATTTCGTCCGCGCGGCGCGTGAAACCTTCGGACTCGACACCATCGTTACGCGCTGCGGCAACAATTACGGGCAGCGGCAGTTTCCCGAAAAATTGATTCCGCTGATGATTAGCAACGCGATGAACGACGAACCGCTGCCGGTCTACGGCGACGGGCGAAACGTCCGCGATTGGATTTTCGTCGAAGACCACGCCCGCGCGATTTGGCTCGCTTACGAAAAAGGGAAATCGGGCGAAAGTTACAACATCGGCGCGAGAAACGAACGGCAAAACATCGAAGTCGTCCAATCTATTCTCGACGCGCTCGGCAAGCCGCACAGTTTGATAAAATACGTTGACGACCGGCTCGGACACGACCGCCGATACGCGATTGATGCGGCGAAAACGGAGAATGAATTGGGCTGGAAACCGCTGACCGATTGGGAAACTGGTTTGCAGAAAACGATTCGCTGGTATCGGGAAAATCAGGATTGGGTCAACCACATCCGCAACGGCGCGTATCGTGATTACTACAAAAAACTCTACGGAATGGAAATCGCTCAGTCGCGGTAATCTAAAAGAATTCAGGAAAGAATAGCCACAAAAAGGCACAAAAAACACAAAATAAGATTTTTAATCCTTTTTGTGAATTTTGCGCCTTTTTGCGGCTGTCCGTTTCTTTTCTTCGATTTTGGCTTTGGAAAGTTTCGGCTCTAAATCTTTGACCGCCGAAAACGGGATGTCGTAAATCGCGTAATCCTGCCAATCTTTATAATCGAAATGCCACCATTCGTTGTCGTTAACGGTGAAACCTTCGGCTTCCATTGCGGCGCGGAGCGTATCACGATTTTTTGTTTGCTGTTCAGTTGCGCCGTCGTATTTCGGACTCGCTTGGTCGGTAAAATCGTCAAACTCGGTCGGCATTTCGAGCAATTTTCCCGTCGTTAAATCGAAAAGACTCAAATCAACCGCGCAGCCGCGATTGTGGCGCGAACCTTTTTGCGGG
>JAJAYR010000054.1 GCA_026786155.1 Pyrinomonadaceae bacterium | reverse complement strand
CGATTGTCAGCGGTTGTCGCGGTAAAAACGATTTTGAAGTTTCCGGCTTGATTGAAAGCGTAAGAGCCGCGATAAAGTTCGCCTTCGGCTTGCATCGGCAGATTACTCGCCACCGATTCACCGGCGGCGGTCGTTACGCTTGCCGTTACGGTTGCGCCTTCAATCGGCAGCGGCTCGCCGCCGCCGAAACCGCCTTCCACTTTTTCCGCCGCCCGCAAAGCGAATTGCGAAGTTTCACCCGTTCGCGGGTCTGACGGAACTCTTTCAAAAACGAGATTAAAACTGCCCGCCTCAGTTTGGACGTTGCGCTCGGCGCGGGCGACGGTAATCGCGCTTTTTCCCGTCTGCGTCGTTTTCGTTTTACTTTCAGCCGAATGGTCTTCGCCTTCATGCGCGGAAACAGTTGGCAGTTGGCAGAAGCAGTATGCAGTGAGAACGAGCAGAAGCAAACTGCCGACTGCTGCCGATTGCCGACCGAACTTTGAACTTTGAACTTTGAACCTTGAACTTTTCATTTAGTGTGAATGCGCCGCGCCGTAAAGCGTCTGCATCGCCAGCGCGTCCGCGCCGATTGCCGCAATCATCGCTTCTGCCATCGCAGCGTCCGCGCCGTTCGGTTTAATCTTCTCGTCGAAAGTTACTACGTCGTCGTGACCTTTACCCTTAAACTGCGCCAGAAATGCGGCGGGAACGCCCTCGCTGCGAACTTCATTGATAAAGGGCGAACCGTTTTTGTTCTCATAAACGACGACGACATCTTTACCATTTACTTTCACGACGGTCGCCGCGCCGATTTGTTTTCGCGTTCCGCCCGCCGTCGAAAAAGCTAAATAGGAATGATGGTCGGTGTCGGTGATTTTTCCGCCCGAATTATTTTCAATTTCGGTGATTTGGGCTTTGGTTAAATCCTTATGCTGCGTGGTAAAACTCTGCGCGTCGGGAAATGCGGCTTTAACGCTTGCCGGTGTTTCGTCGGCTGTTTTCGGCGCGGTCGTATTGGCGACGGTTGTCGTGTTCGTATTCGCCGCGGGGGTGTTCGCGCCGGTCGTATTCGATGTGGCTGTATTTGCCGCCGGTGAACACGCCGCCGCCAAACCGATTGCCGCGCTTAAACTGACGATTGTCAAAAGTTTTAATTTGTTCATTTTCTCTTATCCTCTGGTTTTAATTTGATTTTTGTTTGTCCGCTATTTCAACCGGATTCTTTTTGACGGGAATCGGCTGAAGCGATTTCAAAAACTTTTCCTGATCAATTTGCTGCGGAACGATTCGCTCGTCCGGCAGCACGGAAGTCGCGCCCGGCGAAAAACCCGATGCCGGAAGCGTCGAGCCGAGAGCCGTTTCAAGTTCGGTCAGCGCATTGTAATAATCGCGCAAAGATTGGTTGTAGCCGGTGACGTTCTCAGTCAATCGTCGCTGCTCATTGACGACTTCAAACACGGAAAATTCGCCCAAGCCGTAAGCCGAACGAACGGTTTGCAAATTTGCTTCCGAGCGCGGCAGAATTTGCGTCGAATACAAAACGAGTGATTCCGCCGCCGCACGGTATTTCCGATAAGCGACAGCGACATCGCGTTTGATGGTCGCTTCCAAAAATTCTCTGGTGCGCGTCGCCTGCACTCTCTCGCCGGTCGCCGAAGCTATCTCGCCCTGATTACGGTTAAAAATCGGAATATCAATTGACACGCCGAACGTCAATTCGTTGTCTTTATCGAGCGCGAAGCCGCCGCCCGCCGTCGGCGGCAAATCAACAATGCCTTTCGAGCGCGAAAAACGAATTGACGCGGCGACGTTCGGCACGGCATTCGATTTTGCTAAATTGATTCGCGCCGCGCCGAGCTGCTCGCCGATTACCGCCGCCTGTAAATCGGCGCGTTCTTTCAAAGCAATATCGGTCAGTTCTGCCAAACCCAAATCGAGCCGCGGCGGACGGTCGGCTTGCGGCGCGAGTTTCAAAGTCTCGGCAATGTCCGCTCCGGTCAAAGTTCTTAAATTCAAAAGCTGCGTTTCCAGTTCGCTGCGGGCTTGTATTGCCTGCACTTTCAGGCGGTCGCTTTCCACGCGCACCAAGTTGACATCGAGCGGCGCGACATCGCCTTCTTTCAAACGCGCTTCGGTGACGCGGACGATTTCTTCATCGGCGGCAATGAGTTTTTCTAAAATATCGAGTTGGCGAGCAGCGGCAATCGCATTCGTATAGCTCTGGCGAATTTCGGCGGCAAGCTGCCTTTCCAGTCTGATGACCTCGGCGCGTATCTGATTGAGTTCGAGTTCGGCAACCGCGACGCGCTTTGACCTTTTTCCGCCGAGTTCAAAAACCTGCGACACGCCGACCGACAAATCTGATTCCGCCTCGCCGCCCAAAAATCGCGGACTGCCGTATTCGGCATCGAGCGTCGGGTTCGGTCGAAGTCTGGCTTGCCGAACGCGCCCTTCGGCAATTGCCAGACGCTGCCGCGCCGCGAGCAAATCCGCGCGGCGATTTGCGCCGAGTTCAACCAGTCCTTCAACCGTCAAACCGTCCTGTCCGACAAATTGCGCGGAAGAAAGTTTCACGGATGTTTGCGTCGGAGCGAGAACCGGTTGCTGCTGGGAAAAAGCGGAGACGGCGAGAAAAAACACCGCCGCCACCGCCGGAACAAGACAGGAGAAAAATTCCGGCTTGAGAAAACTACCCTTGTTCGATAAATGAGTTTTTGAAAACATTCTGATACTTTACGGCTCAGGCGGAAACAGCTTCTTCTCCAACCGGTTCGCTTTTGACGATTCGCAGGGCAAAATAAATCAAGCCGCCGAATAAACCCAAAACGATAAGCGCGGCTAGAACCATCAACGCGCTTTGCGCCCACGAGCCGGCTTCGGCAAGAGTTTCGGTATGGGAATGCTCGACCGCCACCGCGGAAAACGTCGCCGTGTCGCTTTTTCCCGCCGCGCTGAATCTGGCTAAAATCGTGTAATTCCCTTCTGCCAGAAGCGGAAGTTTCAAGCTGTAACTGCCCGGAGCATCCGCTTTCACTTCGGACGCTTCAAAAGTTTTGCCGTCGGGCGCGGTAATCTCAACGGTCGGCGATGCGCCTCCGAAAGGCTCGTTTGTGCCGTAGCGCGTGATGAAAAGTTTGGCGGAAGTCGCCGCGTCCGGTTCAAGCGGCGCGTGTTTGAGCATAATCTCGAACTCACCGGCGCGAGCCGTCCGCGTAACAGTTCCCTTTGCGCTTGAAACAGTTTTTGTCTCTGCCTCGCCGTGGTCTTCGTCGCCGTGCGCGAAAGCCGGAGCAGCCAAAAAGACTGACCAAAGCACTGCCGCCAGCAAGTTAATGGCGCAAAGAATTGTTTTTCGTTTTCTGTTTCTCATTTAATTAACCCGCGATATATTTAATTCCTTTTTCTTTAATCTGTCTGAAATTAGGATTTAGCAACCGATGTGCCAAGCGTTAAACCCCGTGTTTGCCGGTAAAATACCATCGAATTCAAAAAAGAATGTTTGCTTACAGACAGTTACTGTTTGATTTCAGACAGCTCAAACGGTTTGAAGAATTTATGCCGATAGTTTCTCGATTGAAAGCCGTTGCAAGAAAGTTTCGGAACTGGTTGTTAAACACCACTAACGATAGATAAATTTATAATCCAGCTTCAAAATTAAAAACTAGACCAACAGTTTCCAGGCATCAACCAGTAATTTCCAGGCATCAATAAAAAAACGAAAAACTTTAATGACTGATTTAATGTTATAATTCGACAAGCTGCGGTTTTACCCGTTAATTTCTATCATAGGAAACTATTCACAAAGTTTAATCACGAAAAATGAAACGCTTTTTTCAAATTATCAAGAAGAAAAAACACAAAACGCTCCATCAGCGTTTTGTGTTTGACTCTTATTGTGATTGAGCTTTTCTGTCCCGTCTTTTGCGACGAGCCGACTTTCGCCGCCGAACAGTCTTCGCCGCCGACGCTGGAGCGCAACTTTGCCGAAGGCAGTAACAATCAAACCGAAGAATCAATTTCTGCTTCCCGTCAACTAGCGCAAAACAATCAGCAAACAATTTGTAACGACGAATGTTTTTGTCACGCGACGGCGATTCCGAATCTGATCATTCCGCCGAAAGAACCGGCACTTTTCAACAGCGAACGCATTTCATTTCGTTTCGGCGAACCCGTTTATAACTCGCTTCCGCCGCCGTATCACCCGCCGAAACTTTCCTAATCAAACTCTAAATAACCTGAAATATGTCAATTTTCCGCCGGAAAAGCGGAAAATATACGCTATCGGTTTACATCAGATTTTGCTTTTTCCGTTGTTTTCGAGCGGCGGGAAAAGACTTGATTTCCGTCGAAACCACTTATAAAACGGCGAAAGCCGATTACGATTTTCAAACCAACATCAGTTTGAACAAGGAAATCCAGGAGGCAAAAGCCGATGTTGAAACTTCCGGCGTTGATTTGCGCCACATTCAAGACGAGATGCGGTCGCTCTGCGTTACGGTCAGACTTAATGAACCCGACGACCACTCGAAAGATACGTCGCTGGTTGCCGTCCGCGCTCCGCTTTCAGGCGTGATTACCGAACGAAAGTTCAATTCGGGAGCGGGTGTCGAAGCGGCAGTTCCAATTTTTGCCATCTCGAGTCTTTCGACCTTCTACGTTATCGCCAATGTGCCGGAAGCGAGCGTCGGCAAACTTTCCATCGGTTCGGTTGCGGAAATAAAATCCGCATCGTTCGGCACGATCAACGGTCGTATCGCGTATATTGACCCGCGTCTTGACGAAACTTCTCGCACGGCACGGGTGCGTCTCGAAGTTCCGAACGGAAACGGAAAACTCCGCGCCGGAATGTTCACCGAAGTCGGTTTTCAGACTGGAAGCGTAGCGGGCGGCGGAACGGAAATTGTCGTCAACTCCGAAGCGATTCAGCGCGAGGGCGAAAAAACCATCGTCTTTGTGCCGAAGGACGACGAGCCGGGCGCGTTTGAAGTGCGCGAAGTCGAAATCGG
>JAJAYR010000053.1 GCA_026786155.1 Pyrinomonadaceae bacterium | reverse complement strand
GTTAGCAGTAAGCGGTGAGCAGTTGTTTCATTCTGCTCACCGCTTACTGCTAACTGCTTACTGATTTTCCCCGTATCGCCAACCTGTCCGCCAGATTCGGCGTAAAACGGCGTTTCATTCAAAACGATTAAACCTTCTTCGCCTTCTTTTAATTCGTTTATTTGTTTATCGTCTTTGACCAAAGCGACGACTTTTGAGTTTTCGTAATCAGTTCTTTCGTAACCGTGAAAATTTGAACGAACGTCAGATTGCCGAGATAAAGCCGTGTAAATTGGTTTGATATTTTCTTTTTGTTTGGTTTTCCCAATTTCAGATGTTTGCTGAAGTTTCTTTAATTCAAAATTAATTATTTTGCTAAACTTCTCTTCACCAAGCGATTGAATATATTTTGAATCAAGTGATTGCTCGTCAATTATTTCTAAATTCTGTTGACTTAAAATAACAAACATTAAGTCAATTGGAATTCCAAAAGTATCGTAAAGTTTAACGAGTTCTTGAATCGAAACCTCAACTCTATCGGGAATTCCAATTGTCCATTTACCTTTACTTTCTTCAATTAAATCCTCTAGCCTTTTTAAGCCAACCGTCATCGTCGCGCCGAATCGCTCTTCCTCAAGCCGCACCATTTTGCCGATAAAATCGCGCTGCACCTCAAGTTCGGGATAAGCGTCATTCATTTCATCAACAACTTTGTTGCAGACCTTATAAAAAAACGAATCGTGAAAGCCGAGATGCTCGCGCCCGTGATAAATGGCGCGGCGCATAATTTTTCGCAGAACGTAGCTTCTGCCTTCGTTGCCGGGCAAAATCCCGTCGGCGATGGAAAACGCCGTCGTGCGGGCGTGGTCAGCAACGACGCGCATTGCGAAACCTTCCGTCGAATTATAATCGTAATTTTTGTCCGCGAGTTCGGCGATAAAATTAATAATCGGCTTTATCAAACTTGTCTCGTAATTTGAATGAACGCCTTCCATCACGACCGCCATTCGTTCCAAACCTGCGCCCGTGTCAACCGACGGCGCGGGCAGCGGTTCGAGTTGATACACGCCTTTTGCAGTTTCGACGCGGTTATACTGCATAAACACGAGATTCCAGATTTCCATCGTCGTGTCGCCTTCTTCGGCATTGACCAAATCGGCGCGATTCTTTTCGGGATTTTCCGGCTCGTCGCCCAAATAATAATTGATTTCCGAATTCGGTCCGCACGGTCCGGTTTCCGCCATTTGCCAGAAGTTGTCTTTTTTTCCGAACGGCAAAATGCGGCTCGGTGATGCGCCCGCTTTGATCCATAAATCACGCGCTTCGGTGTCAGCGGGAACGGCATCGTCGCCTTCAAAAACGGTGAACCACAGACGATTGACATCGAGTTTTAATTCACCCACGAGAAAATCCCACGCGAAATTTATCGCGTCTTCCTTGAAATAATCGCCGAAGGAAAAATTGCCGAGCATCTCGAAAAAAGTATGATGCCGCGCCGTTTTTCCGACTTCATCCAAATCGTTGTGCTTGCCGCCGGCGCGGATACATTTCTGGCTCGAAACGGCTCGCGTATATTCGCGCTTTTCGTTGCCGAGAAAAACGTCTTTGAACTGATTCATTCCCGCGTTGGTGAACAAAATCGTTGGGTCGTTCGGCGGAAAAACGGGACCGGAAGGGACGATTTTGTGCGCGTGTTTTTCAAAGTATTCTAAAAATTTTCGTCTGAGTTCGCTGCCTGTCATAAATTTAAAGTAAAACGGTGTAACCTTCTTGGGTAAAATGATTATCGTGCGACAAAACTTCCGTGATGCCGCGTGTCCGCATCGCATTCATCGAGATGCAATCGGTCAAGCTGTAGCCTTTGTCGAGCCTGGATTCGTAAAGCCGCAAGCCGTCAAAAAATGTTTTCGGCGTATGCGGAATAATCTTAACCGCCCGCGTTTCATACAAATCGTTGACAAAACCGGCGGCTCTTTTTTTCATTTGCGGCGGAAAGTCAGCGAAGAAATTTAGAAACTCGTGCAGAACCGTTTCAGTCGTTACCAAACGAGCTTCGCCAATCTCCGCTTCAACCGCCAAAGCTAATTCGTGCCACTGGTCTTTCGGATTCAAAACCGCCGCAAAATGAAGCGTGTCAACGTAAATCTCGTTCATTTTTTCGGGCTTCCGTAAGTGTAATGGTCGAGATTATAAGAACCGTCTTCAGGAAGTTCTGCCAATTCTTCAGGCGATAAATCCCCGAAATGCTTTTCTATCAACTCGTGCAGTTTTTTTATCGGAGTTTTTTTATCGGATAACTTTTCGACAAATTCCATAACCTCTGCCTGCTGCTCGACGGGCAGCGTGTGAACTTTTTCCTGTATCGCGGTTTCCAGATTCATTCTCGTTTTCTCCTGCCTGAAATTTCACGCTCGATTTTATCACAAAGCCGTTGTCAAAGGCACGACAGAGCCAAAAATGCCGGATGCTTTTAGTGAAAAACATCCGGCACTTCCGGTTCAAAAAAGGAGATGAATTAGAGTTTTAATTTACGCCGCCAACGCTGACGAAATAAATTATTGTCCAAATAAGTTTGAAATTTTTCAAACCTACAAAATTGAATTCGGCAGGAATTGTATTTCGGATTCAACGCCGAAAATTTTTAATCCGAATCTTTTGGCTGAAATTGAAACTTGAAAAATATCCGATTTGCCGCGTTTCTAATTGCATCTTTTCGGTTTTTCGTTCAAAATTCGCAAACAAAGCAGTTTCGATTCCAAATTTTAAATCCCAAATTTCTGATTTTAAGTTGAATAAAAATTATATTTAAACTTTTGAATTATAAAAAATATGAACACATTATTTCGTAAAAAATCCATCGCCCAAATCCAAGCCGACGCTGCCGCCGGAACGAGCGACGACGGCGGCGGTTTGCGGCGTTCGCTGGGGACGTTCGATTTGACGATGCTCGGCATCGCGGCGATTATCGGCGCGGGCATTTTCGCCATGGTCGGGAAAGCCTCTTACGACGGCGGTCCGGCGGTCATTCTGCTGTTCATTTTCGCGGCAATCGCCTGCGGATTTTCCGCGCTTTGCTACGCGGAATTCGCCTCAAAAATTCCGATTGCAGGTTCGGCTTACACTTACGCCTACGCGAGTTTCGGCGAACTGCTGGCGTGGATTATCGGCTGGGATTTGCTGCTCGAATACGCCATCGGCAATATCGCCGTTGCCATTTCGTGGAGCGGTTATTTTACGGGTTTGCTGAGTTCGATAAAAATTCCATCGCTCGGAATTCCCGACGGCATCAACATTCCGCTGCATTTCACGACCGATTACCGCACCGCCAGTTCCGGTTTTGAAATTGTGCAGGAAGCCATCGGCAAAGGCGGCAGTCTCGAAAGTTTGCAGGCGGTTTGCCAAAATATCGGCGCGGCGATTAGCTGCGATAAAATTGACGCTTACGCCGCCTGGTTAAACGCGCCGCAAATCGGCGGTTTGCCGATAATTGCTAATTTGCCCGCATTGGCGATTGTTTTCATCATCACTTATCTGGTCTACATCGGTATTCGTGAATCTAAAACAGCTTCCAACATAATGGTCGGACTGAAATTAGCGGTCATTTTGTTAGTTATCGGTTTGGGCGCGTTTTACGTCAGACCGGAAAACTGGAGTCCGTTTATGCCGCAAGGTTTCGGCGGCGTGATGTCGGGTGTCGCGGCGGTTTTCTTCGCCTATATCGGTTTCGACGCGATTTCGACGACCGCCGAAGAATGCAAAGACCCGTATAAAACGCTGCCGCGCGGAATGCTTTACTCGCTGGGCATCTGCACCGTTTTGTATATCGCGCTCGCGCTCGTTTTGACCGGAATGGTTAATTACACGCAGCTCAATGTTACCGACCCGCTGGCGTTCGTGTTCGGCGAGAGAGGCGTGAACATTCCCTGGGTTTCGGGCGTGATTGCCGTCAGCGCGGTGATTGCGATTGCGACGGTGCTGCTGGTTTTCCAACTCGGACAGCCGCGTCTCTGGATGGCGATGAGCCGCGACGGGCTGCTGCCGAAAATCTTTTCTTCGATTCATCCGAAATTCCGAACGCCGTGGTTTTCGACGATTCTGACCGGCTTTCTGGTGGCGATTCCCGCGCTGTTTATGAATTTGTCGGAAGTTACGGAACTGTCGGTCATCGGAACTTTGTTCGCTTTTTCAATCGTCTGCGCGGGCGTTCTGGTCAAAGACAAAGAGTTTGCCGGGCAGAAACGCTATGTGCCGTATATCAATTCGCAATGGATTGTGCCGATTTCATTCATCATTTTGGAAGCGGCGATTATTTATTTCAACGGCGACGCGGTGATCAAGTTTTTCACCGATTACTCGCACGGCGCAGACGAAACATTTATCGGCGCGTTCAGCCATAAAATTCCGTATTTCGTTTTCCTGATTTTTTCGCTCGTAATGGCAGCTTTGTGCTTCGTCAAACGGCTGACGCTGATTCCGGTTTTGGGCATTATGTTCTGCACTTATTTGATGACCGAACTCGGCATTACCAACTGGATTCGGTTCGGCATTTGGTTGTTAATCGGTTTGGGAGTTTATTTTCTTTACGGCTACAAACACAGCAAACTGCACAACCGCGAGGAAGTCGCGGCGGAAACTTAGTGTCAATGTTCAGAGTCCGCGCCGAATCGGATTCTGAGCAAATTTTTTGTCTAATTAAACGCAATCTTTACGCGCTTCAAAGCGTTTGAACTTTGCAAATCAAAATTTTGGGAGAATTAGTATGAAAAAGAAAATTATTTTGACGACGATTGTCTCGTTGTTTTTAGCGGCGGCGATTTCCGCGCAAACGACGAAACCGAGTTTCGCGGGCGAGTGGGAATTGGACGTTGGCAAATCAACCTTGACCGATACGAAGGAGGTTGAAGCGATGACTTTGATGGTAACGCAAACGGAAAAAAACATAAAAATCGAGACCGTTACCAAAATAAATCAAAGCCAATCGGCGGGCGGAGCGAAGCGCGGCGACGGCAGAAAGCAAATCTCGCATTACAGATTTGATAAAGAAATGACCGTCGAATTGAGCAGTCCGACAATGACCGGCACGGCAGTCAGCAAGGCGACGGCGACGGCGGACGGCAAATTAAGTTTGACCAGAACCCACAATTATAATACCGCCGAAAGCGGCATCATCACGGGGAAAACCAATGAAATATGGGAACTCACGGATGAAGGGAAAACTTTGAAAATCACGCGCTATAAGGAAACGCTGCGCGGGTCAACGAATGCGGAAATGTATTTTACAAAGAAATCTCCAACTGCGACATCTTCGAGCGAACCGACAGTAGAAAATAAAGTTTATCAAGGGCAATCAATGAGCGGCACGGATGCGATGCCGAAAAAGATTTCCGGCGGCGTTCTGAACGGAAAAGCCGTCAGTTTGCCGAAGCCCGCTTATCCGGCGGAAGCCAGAGCGACCAGAGCCAGCGGCGCGGTGAGCGTCAAAGTTACTATTGACGAAGCGGGCGAAGTCGTTTCAGCCGAAGCGGTTTCGGGCGACGTTTTGCTGAGAGAGGCGAGCGTCGAGGCGGCAAAAAAAGCGAAGTTCGCGCCGACAATGCTGCAAGGTGTTCCGGTCAAAGTTACGGGAGTCATCGTTTATAATTTCGTTCCTTAACCTGTGTCAATAAATTTACGAGATTTTGAGCAAGAGTTTCGGCTCTTGCTTTTTTTTTATCAATTCCGTTTGATTAGAAACTTGCAAAGCATCGGTTATTTTACCGCGCCCTTTGGCATTTCCGGCTTGAAACTTGTATCTTAAATTGGTCAAGTAATGTCTTCATCTCAAACTAAATCCGAAATCCGCCGTTTGATATGGAAAAAAAATATCGCAAATTCTACGTTGACTGGTGGCAAATCAAGCGCAGCACGATTATCGGCGGCGCGGCGATAATCGTGCTGCTTGCCATCCTCGGCGGCGGCGGTTGGTGGTTATGGCGAAATGATTTTTTTCTCGCCAAGCAGGATTTAACGGAAATGCCGAAGGACGCGGCGCGAATCGTTTCTTTTGAAGGCGACGTGCGAATCATTCGCGCCGCGACGCGGGAAACGATTCTGGTAACGCGGACGACTTATGTTTCGGCGGGCGACACGATTCAGACGCAGACGGACGGACGCGCCCAAGTGCGGATGATTGACGGTTCGACGCTTTCGATTCGCCCGAACAGCACGGTCGTCATCCGCGACAGCGCATCAATCTTCGGCGGCACGAACGTCCGTGTCTCGCTCGACGACGGGCAAATCAACGTCAAAACGCCGGACCAAACCGAACAGACGGAAAACGTCGTCGAAGTGCAGGAATCGGAAAATCGGGTTTTCGCGCAAACCGACGCGAGCTTAAAAATCAACGAACAAAAGAACGGCGGCGAAATCCGCATCAGTCGCGGCGGTGTCGAAACGAACGTCGGCGGCGAAAAAATCGTCATTCAGGAAAACGAATTCGCGGCGGTGTCGAACGGTAAAATTACGCCGAAAGAACGCTTGCTCGACGCGCCGAAACAGGTTGCGCCGACGAATTCCGAGCAAATCTCATCAACTTCCGACGTTTCCTTTCGCTGGCAAAAGCCCGAATCGAACTCCGCCGTCAGCTTTCATCTGCAAATCGCCAAATCGCCTTTCTTCGTCGCCGACGCGGTGATAATCGAACGGGAAAATTTGACGAATCAGATTTTCACTTTGGCAAATCTCGCACCCGGAACTTATTACTGGCGATTGCGGGCGAGCGCGGAATCGGGTCAGACGAGCGATTGGGGCGAGCCTTTTAAATTTACCGTTATTAAACAAATCTCCAGTCAGACACTCGAAGCGGGCGAATGGCAAGTCGAAGCGGTCGGCGGCGGCATTTATCTGGTCAACGGCAGAACTCAGCCGGGCGCGACGGTTCGCATCGGCGGACGCGAGATTTTCGCCGCCGCCGACGGCTCGTTCCGTTTGCAGATTTCCACCAAATCGCCGACGGCAGCGGTCGAAATCAACGACGAACGCGGCAACCGCAGCCGCTATAATTTGAATCTAACCACGGTAAAGGCAGTCAGACAATGATTAAAGTCGGCACAGCAAATGTAACGCCGTCGGGACGACGGCGTTACATTTGCTGCGGTAATCTTAAATTTTGAGTCATAATCATTCACATTCGCACGGCACACGCGACGCGGGAAGTTCAAAGAAATTGAAACTCGCGCTCGGATTAACGGCTGTTTATATGTTCGCCGAAGCCTTCGGCGGCTGGTTCGCCAATTCGCTGGCATTGATTGCCGATGCCGGACATATGTTGACCGATGTCGCTGCGTTGTCGCTGACTTTGGCGGCGATTTGGTTCGCGTCGCGCCCTGCCACGCAAAAAAAGACGTTCGGATATTATCGCCTTGAGATACTCGCGGCGTTCGTCAACGGCATTGCGCTGGTTTTGATTTCGCTGTGGATAATTTACGAAGCCGTCGAGCGTTGGAACGCGCCGCTGCCGGTCAAAGGCTTTGAGTTGACCGTGATTGCCGTCGGCGGATTGGTGATAAATATGGTGTGCGCGTGGCTTCTGCACGGCGGACACGAACACAATTTGAACGTGCGCGGCGCATATCTGCATATTATCGGCGATGCTCTGGGTTCGGTCGCGGCGATTGTCGCCGGTGTCTTGATTTTGATGTTCGGCTGGCTGTGGGCTGACGCGCTGTGCAGTTTTCTTATTTCATTGATTATTATTTTTGGCGCGTGGAATTTAATCAAAGAATCGGTCAATGTGCTGCTCGAAGGAACACCCGCGCACATCAATTTAACGGCGGTCGAAGACGCGATAAGGCAGACGGAAAACGTGCGCGACGTTCACGATTTGCACGTCTGGACGATAACGTCGGGAATGGAAGCTCTGAGCGTTCACGTCGTTCACACCGAAACGATTACCGCCGCCGCGCTTTTAACGGCAATCAAAACGAAACTTCACGACAACTTCGGTATAGACCATTTAACTATTCAGTTGGAAACGTCGGGAAGCGAAGAAACCGGTTCGCACCCGTGTTTTTCCGGCGCAAATTGTTTCGATTCGGAAGTGAAAGTCGCCGAAGTCCGCACGAAGTAACGGTATTTAGTGCAATAAGACGCTTCTACTCCGCGCGGGTTTTCGCATTGGAAAGTCATTATATTTTAGTGCCGTTTCACGAATTATGCTGATGAAAAAAACGATTCGGAATAGATGACAGATGAGAGATAATAGCTGAAAGATAAAACCGTCGTCCGAATCTATCAGTTATCATCTGTCATCTCTCATCTATTCCGAAGTAAAATTATCTGAAAATTTATCGAGCATAAAATTTAAAACACTATCTATATTTTTATGCCGAACATTAAACTTAAATACGGCAAATCGCAAATCTCGTTTGATTACGACGAAAATCAATTTCAGATTTTAGGCGACATAAAGAAAATCGCCGCGCTGACGGACAGAAAACTCGGCGAACGGTTTGAAAATCCGATTAACTCGAAACCGATTGAAGAAATCGTTAGTTCGGGTGAATCGGTTTTAATCGTCGTGCCGGACGCGACGCGGCAGACGGCGAGCGGGCAAGTCGTCAATTTGCTGGTTCGCCGTCTGATTGCCAACGGGACGATGCCCCACGACATTCGGATAATCTTTGCGACCGGCATTCATCGGCAAGTTACCGACGACGAAAAGAAGGATTTACTCACGCCGTTTATTCATCAGCGAATCAAGACGCTCGACCACAATCCGCGCGATTTGGCGAACATCGTCCGGTTCGGCGAAACGGCGAGCGGCATTCCGATTGAACTCAATCGCGCTTTGATCGAACACGACCGCGTGATGATCGTCGGCGGGATTTCCTTTCACTATTTCGCCGGATTTACGGGCGGGCGCAAGTTAATCTGTCCGGGCTTGGCTTCAAGCCGGACGATTGCCGCGACGCACAAACTCGCCTTCGACTGTGAAACGAAATCGCGGCGCAAAGGCGTGGAAACCGGAATTTTAGACGGAAACGCCGTTCACGCAGCCTTTATGGAAGTCGTTTCAAAGCTGCCGCCGTCGTTTGCGGTCAACACATTCGTCAACGAACGCGGCGAAGCATCCGATTTATTCGGCGGCGATTGGATTGCATCGCACCGCGCCGCATGTGAAATTTATTCGGCAAATCACACCGTCGAAATCACCGAAAAACGCGATGTCGTCATCGTCAGTTGCGGCGGATTTCCGCACGATGTCAATATGATTCAGGCGCACAAGGCTCTGGACGCGGCTTCGAGAGTTTGCGATGACGGCGGAACAATTATTCTACTTGCTGAATGCGCCGAAGGTTCAGGGCGAAAGGATTTTTTGAATTGGTTTGAAGCCGAAAACTCAAACAGATTAGCCGAGAAGTTATGCGAAAGCTATCAGGTCAATGGTCAGACGGCGTGGAATCTGTTAAGCATCGCCGAACGCTTCGACGTAAAAATCATCACGACATTGACCGAACACGAAACGCGCCCGATGCGTTTGCACAAGGCGCGTTCTTTAGATGAGTGTTTGTCGGAAAGCGATTCGGTGAAGCAAGGATATGTGATGCCGTTTGGCGCGAAGTTTCTAATAAAAGAATAGTATTTTCTACATCATTTCAAATAAAGTTTATTACTTTTCAATCAACCTCAGTAAATCGCGGAATGCTTCGATGTCGCTTTCCTTTAACTCAAACTCTGTTCGCCCAATCTGCATTTTTATCTTCTTGGATTTAGTAATTTTGACAAACAAATCATAAGATAATTCTTGCTCTAATGAAGCAATAATGACACGCCCATCGCTAACTGCTTTATCGAACTTGGTCGTTCCATTTACTATTTCTCTTTCGCTCATCAATATTTTTATCGAGCGGTCATCTACATAAGTTCGGTCTTTGGCGGCAGCAGAGATTCCCAGAGTTATTTTTTCGGGTTTGACAACTTTTTTACCCTGAGTAGCAAAACGAGCTTGTATCCGAATGCCGTCAAGGAATTTACCGAAGACTTGTAATGATGTTGTTTGTGCAACAACTTCATTTTTGCGTTCGTTATAAGTAACCTTAGCCTGTCCGACTTCTTTTAAAACAGGCAACGGAACATAAGCAGGCGGCGGATTTGTTGAAATAACAATCTTCTCTTGCGCTGATACAAATGTTGAAATTGCAAAAATAATGGTTAAAAAGAAAATGAAATTTATAAAGATTTTCATGATAGAGACTTATTTTACTTTTTTGACGGCGAAAGTCCGCGCCATCGAATCGGTTTGGTTGCGGAGCGAGCGCAGTTTGTCGCGCTGTCCGGTGAAGCGCAGGACGTAGACGGTTTTGTCGTCGGCTTTGATGAAATAAAATCTGCCGCTCATATTCCGCGCCGACCGAATGAACTCGTAATTAAAGGCTCTGCCGTTGAGTGCGCCTTTGAAATCTTCTTCCTTGCCTGCGACGTAGCCGGGCAGAAATTGCAACCGTTGTTCTTCATCGCCCATCGTGTCGGCGAGCGTTTCGCCCGCTTTAATCGGCATTCTACGAATTTCGAGATGCGCTTCCGAACGGTCTTTGAAAACGTATTCGACGTTCGGGCTGGTCGTCGAAGGCTTGACTGTTTGCTTCCATTCGGCATCCGGCACGTCGAATGTGTATTCGACGTTCGGGTCGGAGAACGAAGGCGTTTGCGCCAACGCCGCGACTGCGAAAAATAAACCGAGAAAGACGGAAAACAATAGTTTATTTGATTTCATTATTTTATTACCTTAAAAATTTGTTCAGGAAAACTACGGATATTTTAACTTATTTTCGGAGAACTTACGACGCTTGAGATGCTTCGGCAGCGGCGGCTCGTTGTCTTGAACGAACAGATTACGATGATTGATTTTCTTCGACAGTCGAAACCTTTTACGGCTTTTTCCCGTTCTCCAACGTCTAAGCGTGTAGAAATCCTGGTGGTGTCTCAAATTTTATGATGGAAAAAATAACTTCGGAATAGATGAGAGATGACAGATGATAACTGATAGATAAAATCTCTCATCTTTTACCTTTTATCTTTCATCTATTCCGAATCGTTTCTCTTCTCAGCATAAATTTTGAGACATCACCGAAATTCTTTGGAAAACTCTGAAGCAGACATATTTTTTTGAGGTAATGCAATGAAAAAAGATTATTCGATTATTCATAAAATCACGACTTTCCTGATGCTGACGGCGTTAATGATTCCGGCTTTGAAGCTTGGCGCAAACGCGCAGTCAATGGCGAAACCGGCGACCGATGCGAAAGCGAAACCTTTAACCGAAGACCGGAAAATTATGCACGTTCTGAATCGTTTGGGCTTCGGCGCACGTTCCGGCGACGTCGAGCGGGTGAAACAAATCGGCATCCAAAAATACATCGAGCAGCAGTTAAATCCGGTTTCGCTAAATGATTCGGCGACGGAAGCGAAACTGGAAAAGTTCGACGTTTTGAAAATGTCGAACGATGAACTTTTCGCCAAATATCCGAACGGCGGTGCGGTTCTGATGGCGGTCGCGCAGAATAACGGTTTGAAGCGGCAGGATTTGCAGGGAATTCGGCAGAATAATCAAAATAAACAGAATGCCGACCAAATGAAAAACGATGCGGTCGAGAAAAAACAGGATAATCTCTCCGAAGCCGACCGTCAGAAATATCAGCAGGAAGTCGCCGCGCTTTACAAAGAATACAATCTCGGCAGACCGCAGCAGATTACGCAGCAATTAAACGCTTCGAGAATTTTGCGGGCGGTTTATTCGGAGAAACAATTGCAGGAAGCGATGGTTGATTTTTGGACGAACCATTTCAACGTCTATGCGGGAAAAGCCGCGACGCGCTGGTTTCTGCCCGAATATGACCGCGATGTCATTCGCCCGAACGCGCTCGGCAATTTCAAAGATTTGCTGACCGCAACGGCGAAATCTCCGGCGATGCTGTTTTATCTCGACAACTTTCAATCAATGTCGCCGACCGCGCCGACCGCCGGAAACAATCGCCGTCCGAACGCGAATAATCAAACGAATAATCCGCAGCGGCGCGAACAATTGAAACGACAGTATAATTTGACGGACGCGGAACTCGACGCGCGTTTGAAACAAAATCAGGGAAATCAAAAACGCCGGAACGAGCGCGGAATCAACGAAAATTACGCCCGCGAAATTATGGAACTGCACACGCTTGGCGTAGAAGGCGGCTATTCGCAAAAGGATATTCAGGAACTCGCCCGCGCTTTTACCGGCTGGACGATTGTTGACGCTCGCGGTTATCGCCGCGCATTTGCGGGCATTGCCAACGGCACGGAAGACCAGCGTCTCACCCGACAGATGCGTCTCGCCGGAATCCCAGAAACCGCGAAAAGCGGGACATTTTTCTTTAACGAACGAACGCACGACCAAGGCGAAAAAACGATTCTCGGACAAAAGATCAACCAGGGCGGCATCAAGGACGGCGAAAAGGCAATCGAGATTTTAGTCAATCAACCGGCGACGGCGAAATTTATCGCCCGCAAATTAGCCGTCAAATTCGTCTCCGATAATCCGAGCGAAGCATTGGTCGAGCGCGTCGCCAAAGCGTTTCAAGATTCCAAAGGCGACATTAAAACGACGCTCCGCGCGATTTTCAATGACAAGGAATTTTTCGCGCCGGAAAATTACCGCGCCAAAATCAAAACGCCGTTTGAAGTCGTCGTCAGCGCGATTCGCACGGTCGGTGCGGAGACGAACGGCAACCAGATTCAGGCGATGTTACAAAAAATGGGCGAACCGCTTTACGGCTATCAAGCACCGACCGGCTATCCCGATACGGCGGAAGATTGGGTGAACACGGGCGCACTACTCGAAAGATTAAACTTCGCCGTCGCGCTGGCTTCCAACCGCATTCCGGGAACGAAGGTTAATCTGAAACCCTTTGAAGGAAAGGACGACGCGGAAATTTTGAATCGTTCGATTGACATTATTCTGGACGGTCAAATTTCGCCGAACACGAAGGCGACGCTTTTGAAACAACTCGAACAGCCGCTGCCCGCCGAACCGAAACTGGAAATTAAAGACGAAACCGGCGACGCGATGGAAAATACGGCGATGATGCCGAATCAAGGCGGCGGGAAAAATCGTCAAAACCGTCAGGCGAAACTACTGCCGCCGAGTGGCGACGCGGAAGTCTTCAAAGTCGTCGGTTTGATGTTGGGAACGCCGGAATTTCAACGGCAGTAAAAATAGAACATTGATTAAGTTTAGATTTTATAATTTCGAGGTGAGCAATTATGGACAGAAGATATTTTTTGAAAGCGGGCGGCATCGGTTTGGCGAGTTTCGGCTTGATGGCAGCCGCGCCGGATTTCTTGCAGCAATTCGCCAATGCCGCCGCGCTCAAGGACACGAACGGCAGAAAGAAAATTCTGGTCACTATTTTTCAGCGCGGCGCGGTTGACGGCTTGAATATGGTCGTCCCGCACGGCGAAAGCGAATACTACAATCTGCGCCGCAACATCGCCATTGCGAAACCGAAAGAAACCGATGGCGCGGTTAATCTCGACGGCTTTTTCGGGCTTCATCCGTCGCTCAAACCGCTCGAAAAGTTTTGGCTGAATAAACAATTAGCGGTCGTGCATTCGGTCGGTTCGCCCGACAATACGCGGTCGCATTTCGACGCGCAGGATTATATGGAAGCCGGAACGCCCGGCGTGAAATCAACGCGCGACGGCTGGCTCAATCGCGTTTTGCAGACGACGAAAACCGCCAAAGATTCGCCGTTTCGCGCCGTTTCGATGACGCAGCAATTGCCGCGCTCGCTTTACGGACGCGCTCCGTCGGTGGCGATGTCGAATCTGGCGGATTTTGCGATTAACGCCGGAATTTATACGCCGTCGGTGCAAGGCGGTTTTGAAGGAATTTATCAGCAAGCCTCAAAAGATTCGCTGAACGAAACCGGCAAGGAAACTTTTGAAGCCGTCAACTTTTTGAAACAGGCGAATCCGGCGCAGTATAAACCGGAAAACGGCGCCCAATATCCGAATAACCCGTTCGGCAATTCATTGCGGCAAATCGCGCAGTTGATAAAATCCAACGTCGGCTTGGAAATCGCGTTCACCGACACGCCCGGACTTAATTGGGACACGCACGCCAACGAAGGCGGCGCACGCGGTCAAATCGCTAATTTATTAGGAAATTTCGGACAGGCAATCGCCGCGTTTGCGACGGATTTAGGCAAGCGAATGGATGATGTGGTGATTTTAACGATGTCGGAATTCGGCAGAACGGCGAAGGAAAACGGCACGCGCGGCACCGACCACGGACACGCTAATTCGATGCTGGTTTTGGGAAATTCCGTCAAAGGCGGCAAAGTCTATGGCGATTGGAAAGGTTTGAAAAACGAAAATCTTTACGAAGGGCGCGATTTGGCGGTTACGACCGACTTCCGCGACGTTTTCGGCGAAATCGCGCAGAAACATTTGGGCAATAAAACTCTCGACAAAATTTTTCCGAATTATAATGCGAACGCGAAGAATTTTCGCGGAATTTTAAGTTGATAAAACAAAATTCCGAACTCGAAAGAACGCCGGAAAATTTACAGGGCTTAAGAGGATGAGCAAGGATATTAAATCGTGTGATTTAATGATTTGTTACTGTTAGAAGTTACGCAGTTGAAATAATTGAATGATTGAAACGGCACTCTTACCGAATAAACAGCGAATAGTTAATAGTTAAGAGCGAACAGTTGCGTTTGCGACGTTATTCGCTCTTCGCTATTAACTATTCGCTGTTCGGACAAAGAAATTCGCCGACCAATCAGCATCTCTTTTTACATTTTCCTCTTCAACTGCCTAACTTCCAACTGCGAATTTTTCGCCGTTTTTTGCCTGAAATTAACTTTAATCTTTGAATTATCGGTCAGTTTTTAATTGCGGATTATTTTCCCTGCCATCAAAACGCTTGTAAATTTTCGTCAGCAATCGCGGCGGAACGCCAACCCAATACAGGCTTTGAAGAACTGCCCAACCGAAAATCGTTTTGAAAAACGAGCGATTTTTGAATCGCTGCGACGAAACCGTAACCGTTAGATTGATATGGACGAAACGCCCTTGCTTTGACAAACGTCTTTTCAAATCAATGTCTTCGAGAATCATTAACGGCTTAAAACCGCCGATTTTTTTATACGTCGCGCTGCGAACGAAAATCGCCGAATCGCCGCTGACTAAATTCAGCGAACGCAGATTCGGATAAAGCCGGGTGAAAAATTTTGCCAGACGATTATCACCTTCAAAATTTACTTCAAAATTGCCGCCGACCACTTCGTCATAACGCATATATTGTTTGATTTGTTTGCCGCAGCCTTGCATCGGGCGCGTGTCGGCGGGCAGAAACCAGTAAATATCGCCGAGCGCGTAGCGCGTTCCTTCGTGAAACTGCTTGCCGCGATTGGCTTCGGGAAATTTG
The DNA here is from genome assembly GCA_026786155.1 of Pyrinomonadaceae bacterium. Classification (GTDB taxonomy): domain Bacteria; phylum Acidobacteriota; class Blastocatellia; order Pyrinomonadales; family Pyrinomonadaceae. Next base: position 492 of record JAJAYR010000053.1, on the reverse strand, counting down.
ACGAGGTGAAGTTTTTTTAGCTGTTCGTGGTTTTGAACGATTTCGACGGTCGCGTCGGTGCTGCCGCCGTCAACGACGATAATTTCATCAACATTGACCAAGCGAGAAAGCGCGTCGAGCGTTTTCTTAATCGTTAATTCTTCGTTGAAAGTCGGAATGATGACGGAAAGTTGCATTTTTGATTACAGTTGGCAGTTGGCGGGCGGCAGTTTGCAGTTGGCGGGAAGCAGGTTGATGGTCTGGAAGGTCCACTGCGGTGGCCCGGGCGCGCGCTGGAAGGTGATGTTCCCGGACTGCGTCATCTGCAGCGTCATGGGCGAGAACGACCACGAGCTCTCGACGCCAGGCGTGTAGGTGACGGTGATGGTGTGCGGACTGGGCATGTGGATCCTGGGCTGATGGTGAGTGGGTGCTGCGTCCGCAGCGTCGCGGTCCTGCAGAATTCGCGACCGCTCACGATGACGGAGAGAGACCCCGTGCGCGCACCAGCCG
>JAJAYR010000052.1 GCA_026786155.1 Pyrinomonadaceae bacterium | reverse complement strand
TCCTAAAAAGACAAATGCCGGTAAAAGCGAGATTTTGCAAAGTGATTTCATAAACATTTTTTCAAAAATACGAGACAGTCAAACGGATTGGAGAGTTTCGGGCAAAGCCTGAATCGGTATTATAACAGCACATCGCTGACGACGAAGCGGCGCGGACAGTTAGGATTGCTTTCGCGCCTGCGACTGCACCGCCGTAATTGCTACTGCGTCGGCGATGTCTTCGGCTTTGCAGCCGCGCGATAGGTCGTTGCACGGTTTATCCAAGCCTTGCAGAATCGGACCGATGGCAGTGCCGCCGGTTAATCTTTCGGTCAGTTTGTAAGCGATGTTGCCCGCGTTCAAATCGGGGAAAATCAGCACGTTGGCGCGTCCGGCGACGCTCGAACCGGCGGCTTTGGAAGCGGCAACCGACGGAATTAAAGCGGCATCGGCTTGGAGTTCGCCGTCAATTTCGAGTTCGGGAAAGCGGGCGCGGACGGTTCTGGTGGCTTCGACGACTTTATCAACCAATTTGTGTTTCGCGCTGCCTTTGGTGGAAAACGAAAGCATCGCCACGCGCGGTTCGACGTTCAGAAGTGCGCGGGCAGACTCGGCGGAAGCGATGGCGATTTCGGCGAGTTCCGAAACGTCCGGGTCAATCACCACGCCGCAATCAGCGTAAATCATCGCTCCGTCCGCGCCGAAATTTTTATCCGGCACAACCATTAAAAAGAACGACGAAACGGTTTTGAACCCTTCGCGCACGCCAACGCATCGAAGCGCGGCGGCGACCGTGTGCGCCGTCGTGTTGGTCGCGCCCGCCACCGAACCGTCGGCGTTGCCGAGTTTGACGAGCAGATTGCCGAAATAAAGCGGGTCTTTGACAATGGCTTCGGCTTCTTCGAGCGTTACGCCTTTAGCGCGGCGCAGTTCGTGATAAAATCTGGCGACTTTCCCGAAGTCGTTCGATTTTTCATGGTTAATTATTTCGACACCGTTCAGATTGGCGTTCGCAGCGCGTGCCGCTTCGCGGATTTTTTCGTCGTCGCCGATTAAAGTAACGCGGGCGATTTTATCGCGGACGCACATTTCGGCGGCAACAATAGTGCGCGAATCTTCGCCTTCGGGAAGAATAATATGTTGTAAATCGGCGGCGGCTTGACGGCGAATTTTCTGCAAAATCATAAATTTTATTCAATCGAGTGGGCAAATCAAAACAATCGTATTTGCAACAATTGCCTATTTAATCAAATCTCCTCCGCGTTCTTTGCGTCAGCCTTAGCGAGCCTTTGCGTTCCAAAATTTAGTATCGCAAAGAACGCAAAGGCTTCCGCAAAGGCTCGCTGAGATTCTCGAAATGTCGAATTATGACCACTCTTCATTCAACCTTTAGAAAATTAAATGATAAATGATGTGCGTCAAATATAAAATGCTATACAACTTTTCACGATGAAACTTGCTCAAACGCGCGGCATTTTTTAGACTTGAAGTAAATCAAAAAACGGAAGTGAAAAATATGAGCGACTTGCAAAGAGTGAACGACGCGAAACCGACGCGCCGAGAAAAATCGGAATCGAAAAACCGCCTTAAAAACGCGCTGATGTTTTTGCCGAATATGGTCAAACTGCTCGGTAAAATGATGACCGACGGGCGCGTTCCGGTGGCGGAAAAGGCTCTGTTCATCGGCGCAATTGTCTATGTTATCTCGCCGCTCGATTTTATTCCCGACATTTTTCCGTTCATCGGTCAGGTTGACGATTTATATTTGGTCGCGCTGGTGCTTCTGCGCCTGATAAACCACACGGACGAAGCGGTCGTCAGGGAAAATTGGGACGGCGGCGGCGACATTGTTTCCTTGAGCAAAACCATTGCCGGACTCGCGCCGCGCCTTTTGCCGCAAAGAGTTACGCGGATTTTGTCGTCGGAGGTTCAACTTGCGCCTGCCGCCCGGACTTTTACGAATTTGATAAAAAACAGGCAATCCGTGATAACGGAAATTCCGTCGCTCGAAGACGGGAAAGTCAAAACTGCGACGAGTTCCTAACCGGAAGGTCAAACAACTTTTGAGGACGGGATTTTCGGGTCGCGTCCTTTTTTATTTGCCGCGAAAAACCTTTTGTAATCGAAGATAAACAGTCCGTAAGGTTCGAGTGCGGGTTTTTCGATTGATTGGTGATGCCGCTGATGCGCGGCGCGAATCGTCAGCAGAATTTTATTTTGTGAGCCGAACGGCAGAAACCTTCGGTGCGTGAAAAAATCGTGAATGAGAAAATAAACGAGTCCGTAAATCGCAATGCCCAAACCAATTGGAAACGTCAGCGACGCAAGCAGCGGCTTTTCGGCGAAAATCATCAGCGACATCGAAGTTACCGCAAAAATCAGACTGAAAACGTCGTTCAATTCGAGAAAAAATTTATTCGGTTTATGATGTGTTTGGTGAACGCGCCAGAAAACACCGTGAAATAAAAAACGGTGAACGAGATAAGAAAAAATCTCCATTCCGCCGAAGCCGAAAATTGTTAAACCGAGGAACTGCATTATTTTATAAATTCAAACTCGCCGAATTTTTCGGGAACGTGGAAACTCGCTTCCTTCGTCAAAATTGGCTGCCACGTCAAATAACCGCGCGTCGCGCCTGCGCCGACGCATCGCAAAATGTTTCCGAGCCAAATATCGCCTGCCTTCGGAGTAGTTTTGCCAAACGCCTTCCACTCGATTTTTATCGCCGACACGACTTTATCTTTTTCGATTTTGGCGGCGGACTGCATTCCTGAATTATAATTCCAATCAGTGATGCGTTCGTCCGGTTTTTGATAAATTCCCAAATCAATCCATTCGCCCGTCGGCGCGATTTCAAACTCGAAATACTTGCGAAACTCCGCTTTATCCGGCGCTAGAAAAATCTCGCAAACGTCTCGGTCCCACAAACCTTTCGTTTTCGTTTTCAGATTCGGCGTGTCAGAGACGACTAAAGGTTCGGTTTGATTCGCTTCAAAACGAACGTAAAGCGCGGTTTCCGACCACAAAAGTTGCGCTTTGAAATGCCTTCCGACCGGCGCATTTTCGCCCGACCAGTATTTTTCAATCGAAACAACTTTCGCTTTTTCCCAAGATTTATGGTCGAGTTCGTTGATGGGAAAATCGTTTTTAACGTATTTAATTTTGGTTTTATTTATCATTTTCGACTGTGCAGATAAATTTAAAATACAAAACATCAGGCAACTCGTCGCTAAAAAAATGAAATTGGCGCGGCTCATATTTAAATGATTTAACGCCAATTTTATTTAATTTACAAATGTGTCGAAAATCGTTTTAAACGCCGGTTATCACGTTTCGTCCGAATCAATTCATTGAGAAAAAATCTCGACAATTTTTGCCGTAATTTCTTCAGATTTTTTCTTTTCCAAAGTTCCGACGCGGTAGAGAACTATATTTGAATCTGCCGTAAAAAGTCTGTTCGGTCTGATATTGCTGTTTTGTTTTAGCTTTCCGCTCGCAAAATCGCTGTTTGATAATGAAATTGCATAGTCGTCTTTGGTGGTTTGACTCGTAATTAAACAGACAATAACATCATCGCCGGAAAGATTGGCGACAACCAGCGCGGGACGCTTTTTGTTGGCGGTCAAATCGGAAAAAGGAAACGGCAGCACGACGACATCACCTTTTATAAATCTGCCCATGCTTTGTCTTCCTCCGGCGTATCCCAATCTTTGGCAATCGAACTTTCCGACGCAAACATCAATTCTTTCGCCGAAACGTCCGACATCTCAAAATCATCGTCAGCCAAATAAGATACGAAATGATAAACCGCCGTTAATTTGTCTTCGGAAAGCGTTTGCAATTTACTGTCAATTTCTTCAACCGTGATTGTTTGCATAGTTTCAAGTCCAAAGATGCAGTCGGATGTCAATCAATCTTACCAGCATTTGATTATCTTCCAAGTATTGTTTTTCACCCGAATCATCTTCTTCATTTGCTCTCTTGAGCCACCAATTATAAAGAAAATCTATTTCGCTTTTCGTATGCCGTGCTTCTTCGGAATGTTTCCAGTCTATCTGTGCGATTTGCGCTGCTTCTTTCTCAACAAAATCTTTCAGCAACTGAAAACAAGCGTGAAGTATTACAACACTTTTATCCTTCCAATCATTCGGCAAACTTTCAATCTTCAAAACATTGGCAGATTCCATAAATTATTTGTTCGTATTGAAAACCGTTTTAAAAGCCATTTTCGCCAGTTTCCAGGTTCTGTCCAAATCAATTTTGCCGTCGGGCGTGTCGCGTCCTAAAAGTTTGTCGGTTAAGAGTTTCCGCAAATCTTTGCCTTCGCGTTTGAACATAAATTCTTTGGCGTAAGGCTTTGCCGTTTCAAAGAAATTAAATTCCGGGTCGGTGATAATCCCGATGCCTTCGAGCGTCATCAGAGCCTTCATAATGTATGTAAAATTCGACGGCAGACGAAACGGATAATCATACATTACGTCGGCTAAATCGTAAGTCAGTTCTTTGAAATTCACATCTTTGAGTTTCAGATTCAGATGAAACTCGAACATTTTTTCGACGACCGGACGGACGGCATCGGCGTTTGAGCCGGGTTTCATAAAGTCCAAATCAATTAAATCCTGCGCGATTCCCGCCGGGTCTTTGGCGACGACGTGGAAAAATGCGTCAATCATTTTTGCCTGCAATTGCGGCGTGATTCTGCCGACCATTCCGAAATCGAAAAACGCCAGTCGTCCATCAGGCATCACCAGCAGATTGCCCGGATGCGGGTCGGCGTGGAAAAATCCGTCTTCGAGCAGCTGCTTCAAGTAGGTGCGAATCAAAAGGCGGTTGACTTTTTCGGGCGACACGCCGCGTGCGCTGAGTTCGTCGAGCGACGTAACTTTATTGCCGTGAATAAATTCCATCGTCAAAACCTTCGATGAAGTCGCGTTCCAGTAGATTTTCGGAACGTGGATATTTGACCATTCCTTGAAATTTTCGGTAAAGCGTTCGGCGTTTTTGCCTTCCGCCGAATAATCCATTTCTTCGTGAATCGTTTCGTCGAATTCGCGGAGCATTCCCGCCCAATCCGCATTTTCATTTAAACTCGGAAATCGTTCGGCAAATTTCGTTACCTTTCGCAAAATTTCGATGTCGCCTTTGATGATAGCGGTCAAATTCGGACGCTGAACTTTGACGGCGACTTCTTCGCCCGTGAAAAGTTTGGCGCGATAAACTTGTCCCAAACTCGCGGCGGCAATCGGTTCGACATCGAATTCGGCGTAGACTTCGTTGATTTTTCTGCCAAGTTCCTTTTCGATTCGCGCGAAGGCAATGGAATTCGGAAACTTCGGCACGTTGTCTTGAAGTTCGCCCAACGCTTTGACGAACGGAAGCGGCAAAAGGTCGGCGCGAGTTCCCAACGACTGCCCGATTTTGATAAACGTCGGACCTAAATGAATGAGTTTTTCTTTCAGCCAGACGGCTTGTTTTTCGTGATTTAATTCTTTGTTCGCTTCACCGCCGATATAATACCACTTCAGCAAAAGCAGAAACTGATTGAAAAACCAGATTTTGATTCCGTAAAACCGTTCACCGAGAATCGCCAGCCACGTCAAACGCCGCGCCGCCTCCAACCGCATCTCGGCTTTTTTCCGCTGTTGGGCGTGATGAATATCGTATTGGTCGAGATACAAATAAAGCGCGAGCGTTCCGATAACCTTCGAGACCTCGAAAAGCCGCAGATAGCCGCGAAAACCCTGATAGTTCTTCTCGACTTCAGTTTCTTTTTCGATTAGAGATTTCTCCTCGGCAATCAACTGCTCGTTGGAAATCTGTTTGGAAATCGGCAGATTTTTCGTCGGTGTCAGCGCGTGAAAGCCGTTCGCGCCGTTTACCGAAATCGGTTTGATAAGTTGTTCCTTGAGCAAAAGCCCGTCTGTGTTTTCCTTCGTCGCCAAATCGTTTTGCATAAGTATATTTAGAATCACAAAAAACGATTCGGTTTGCAAAAAAGTTCACAAACTTTAATGACCTTTCAATAAGTTGTGGAATTATATTATTAACTGATGTTACGCAAAAATGCGGCTGTGCCGCCTGATGTGCGGAAAGGCTTCGCCTTTCCGT
>JAJAYR010000051.1 GCA_026786155.1 Pyrinomonadaceae bacterium | reverse complement strand
CGCTTCTTCGATGTCAATTTCATCTTCCGTGATAAGTTCGACATCGAGACAAAGGGATTGCAGCTCGCGCACTAAAACATTGAACGATTCGGGAATTCCCGGCTCGAAATTCGATTCGCCTTTGACGATGGTTTCGTAGATTTTCGAGCGTCCGGCGACATCATCCGATTTACAGGTCAAAAGCTCCTGTAAAATATGCGCCGCGCCGTAGGCTTCTAACGCCCAAACTTCCATCTCTCCGAAACGCTGTCCGCCGAATTGCGCTTTTCCGCCGAGCGGCTGCTGCGTAATTAACGAATATGGTCCGATTGAACGGGCGTGAATCTTATCGTCAACCAAATGCGAGAGTTTGAGCATATAAATGTAACCGACCGTCACTTTTTGCTCGAACTGTTCGCCGGTCAAACCGTCGAACAAACGGGTTTTACCCGAAATTCCGACTGACGGCGGAATGCCGAGTTCGTCAAATCTCACGTTGGCTTTGGCGATATATTCCTTGATTTCCTTTTCGCTCGCGCCGTCGAAAACCGGCGTGGCGAAATGCAGTCCGAGAACCCGCGCCGCCCAGCCGAGATGCGTTTCGAGAATCTGCCCGACGTTCATCCGACTCGGCACGCCGAGCGGATTCAAAACGATGTCAACCGGCGTTCCGTCCGGCAGATACGGCATATCTTCTTCCGGCAAAATGCGGGCGATAACACCTTTGTTGCCGTGTCGTCCAGCCATTTTGTCGCCGACCGAAAGTTTGCGCTTCATCGCCACGAAAACCTTGACCATTTTGATAACGCCCGGCGGAAGTTCATCACCTTGTTTTAATTTGGTGATTTTTTCCTCGTAGATGTCGCTCAAAATGTTGATCTGGCGCGTCGTGCGCTGTTCGTATTCTTTGATTTCTCCGGCGATGTCAATCGTTCCGGCGGAAACGTCCGCTTTACGAAGGATTTTCGTTTCGATGCCTTTCAGATTTTCGCGCGTCAGCGTTTCGCCTTTTTTGATAAGAACGTCGTTGCCGTCGGATAAATCCTTCGTCAATTTGCGTCCGTCAAAAAGTTCAAAGATTCGCTCGTCGCGCTGTTCGCTCAAAATACGGATTTCGTCTTCCAAATCGCGCCGCAAATCTTCTTCTTCCAAACTTTCGATGTCCAGCGAACGCTCGTCTTTTTCCTGACCTTTGCGCGTAAAAACCTGCACGTCAACGACCGTGCCGTCAATTCCCGGCGGGCAAGTCAACGAGGCATCTTTCACGTCGCCGGCTTTTTCGCCGAAGATGGCGCGAAGCAGTTTTTCTTCCGCCGTCAATTGCGTTTCACCTTTCGGCGTAACTTTTCCGACGAGAATCGAGCCGGGTTTGACCTGCGCTCCGATGCGGATAATTCCCGATTCGTCCAAATCGCGCAGCATATTTTCGCCGATATTCGGAATATCGCGCGTAACTTCTTCGGGTCCGAGTTTCGTATCGCGGGCTTCGACTTCCAATTCTTCGATGTGAATCGAAGTGTAATAATCGTCTTTGACAAGTCGTTCGGAAACCAGAATCGCGTCCTCGAAGTTGTAGCCGCGCCACGACATAAACGCCACGAGAACATTTCTGCCGAGAGCCAACTCGCCTCTGTCCGTGCAAGGTCCGTCGGCGATAACCTGACCTTTTTTCACGCTTTCGCCGGATTCGACAATGGCGCGTTGGTTGATACAAGTATTTTGATTCGACCGCGTAAATTTAACTAAACTGTAAATATCCGCCGTAACTTCACGCGAAATCGTGCCGTCAACCTGATGGTCGGCTTTGACGATAATGCGTTCCGAGTCAACGTAATCAACCACGCCGTCGCGTTTGGCGATAACGACCGCGCCTGAATCCCGCGCCGCGACCGCTTCCATTCCCGTTCCGACGTATGGCGATTCCGCGCGAAGTAAAGGAACTGATTGCCGCTGCATATTTGAACCCATCAAAGCGCGGTTCGCGTCGTCGTTTTCGAGAAACGGAACTAAAGACGCGGCGACCGAAACGAGTTGCTTCGGCGAAACGTCCATATATTGAATTTCTTCACGGTCAGCCGTAATAAATTCACCTTTCTGCCGCGCTGCGTTGCGTTCGCTGGTCAGGTTGCCTTTTTCGTCAAGCTCGATGTTCGCCTGACCGATAACGTATTTATCTTCTTCCCAAGCCGTTAGGTAAAACGGATACGGCTCAAACTCCGCTATTTTTTGTCCGTCTTTCAGTTTGGCGTTGGCTTCCTGAATCTGCTCGAGCGGAATATGGATACGAGGCTTCAAGCCCGTGTCGCCGCCGTTGATAATTTTGGCGTATTCGATAACGCGCCCGTCTTCGACTTTGCGATACGGCGATTCGATAAAACCGAATTCGTTGATTCTAGCAAAACACGACAGCGAAGAAATCAAACCGATATTCGGACCTTCCGGCGTTTCAATCGGACAAATTCGCCCGTAATGCGTCGGGTGAACGTCGCGGACTTCAAATCCGGCGCGTTCACGACTCAAACCGCCCGGTCCGAGCGCGGACAAACGGCGTTTGTGCGTGATTTCCGACAGCGGATTCGTTTGATCCATAAACTGCGACAACTGCGACGAACCGAAAAATTCGCGGACAGCGGCAGTTACGGGTTTGGCGTTGACCAAATCGCGCGGCATCGTCGTGAACATATCCTGCTGAAAGGACATTTTTTATTTGATAGCGCGTTCCATTCTTTCGAGACCGATGCGAAATTGATTTTCGAGCAGTTCGCCGACGGCGCGGACGCGG